>JAWOEG010000013.1:0-13260 GCA_046482875.1 Eubacteriales bacterium
ACCGAAACAAAAGTTGAGAATTTCCGGTGATTTTTCTGTTGAAGACAAAGAGTACGACAGTACAAGCGAGGTAGCCTTATCTTCAGAAAATTTAACCCTATCAGGAATATTTATCGACAAAGATAGTGATAGTGTCAAATTAAATCCAGTAGCAACTTTTAGCGACCCTGAAATAGGAGACAATAAAACTGTAGATTTATCTAATTCCTTTCTAACTGGTAAATATTCATTTCTATATGATATTGATTTTGAAGATTCACCAACTAGTTCAGCTAATATCTATGATTATGCTAATTATACTAAAGCATCCTATGTTGAACCATTAGATGAGGGGGAATACTATATCTATTCTACTTCAACAGGGTCCGGACTAGTAGGAAAAACTATTACTGCTTCTGCCATTAAAATAGATGGATTTACTTTCAATGAAGAAGACAGTATTACCTCGGGCAGTATAGATGCTGAAGGTTCTCTAAAATTAAAGTTATATTATGATAGAAATATATATACGGTAACCTTTGAAGATTTTGACGGCAGTATTATTGATACCCAGAAGGTGAAATACGGAGGAGATGCAGCTGCACCATCTATAAGCAATAGAGAGGGTTACAACTTTTTAAAATGGAATACAGATTTTACCGACGTAAAAAACAATTTGACCGTATCAGCTCTATGGAGTGCTCAAAGTAGTGTGAATTATAAGGTCAATCATTATACTGAAAAGTTAGATGGTAATTATAAGCTGGAAAAAACAGAGAATAGCTCGGGAACTACTAATACAACTGCTTCTGCTGCAGCCCTTTCATTAGATGGATTTACTTTTAATGAAGAAGACAGTATTACCTCTGGTAATATTTCTGCTGATGGATCCTTGGAATTAGATTTATTTTATGATAGGAATATATATTCAGTAAGTTTTGAGGATTTTGATGGTAGTATTATTGATACCCAACAAGTAAAATACGGAGGAGATGCTATACTACCTGCAAATCCTTATCGAGCTGGATATAAATTTGAAAATTGGAATGGAGATTATGAAAATATATTAAAAGACACAACCATTGTATCTACATACGTAAAAAGAAAATCTAAACCTTCTAAGAAAAATACTCCCGATGAAGAAAAGAAAGATGAAATTTTAAAAATTGAAGTGCCTTCAGTAGAGGGACACTGGTCAGAAGAAGCAGTGGAAGAGCTTGTTTCTAGAAAGATAATAACAGATTACAAAAATTTCCAACCTGAAAAATTTATAACCAGAGTAGATTTTGCCGACTATGTAACTAAAGCTTTGAATTTATACACAAGTAACAATCCTTATAAAATAAGTTTCATTGACATTAATGAAAATTACTTATATTCAGACTCTATTAAATCTGCATTAGAACATGGAATAATTAAGGGTTACGAAGATAAAACTTTTAGACCAGATCAAAAAATTACTAGGCAAGAAGCTATGGTAATGTATGCTAGAGCTTTGAAGTTATTAGAAATCAAATTTTTAGATTTCAAAAATATAGAAAAATATGAAGATTTTTCTGAAATAGAAGATTGGGCTTTTGATGATATTCAATATGTAATCACAAGTGGTGTTTTCAATGGCAACACCGAAAAAACCTTATCTCCTCTTTCTACATTTAAATATTCTGAAGCAGCTGAATCCGTAAAGAACCTATTACATATAGAATCTAACAAATAGTATATTTGTATATTATCAAGAATACATGGTATATATATAAATAGTAAATAAAGAAGGTGATTTATATGAAAATAGGAAAAATTATAGGTTGGATATGTTTATTAGCTATGACAGCAGGTTTAATGAATGGATTTATAAACGGAGATTTCTTGAAAGACGGTGGAGAACTTTTATCTAATCCTTGGGGAGTAATGTCTTTAATAGATCTTTACGTTGGATTCACTCTTTTTTCAATGTGGATTGCATTTAGGGAAAAAAGTAAAATTTCATCAATAATCTGGATAATATTAATGATGATTTTAGGATTTTTTACAGCATCTCTTTATATTCTTATATTATTTTATAGGAGCAAGGGTGATTGGACTGAGTTTTTCTTTGGAGCACGTAAAGACATCATAGGATGAGGGATTTAAAATCCCTTTTTCTGCCCTTCCCAAGGAGGTTCTTTTCCTTCAATAAACTCGTCTACTCCTGGGCCACCTAAGTTTTTCAATCTCCAAGTGCCGTAGATATAACTTGAAATCAAAATAATTAGTGTAACTGGCCATCCAAGGAGAGTATTTGCCCATACTAATTGATCCGGGTTGGCCTTTAATATCAAGTTTATTTGAATACCCAACCTCATTAAAAAAAACAGCCCCCAAAATATTGTAACTTCTTTATACGCTGGTTTTACATCTTTTCTCCAAAACCAATCTAAAGGCCATCCCCTACTTAAGTGACTAGCATAAGCTGCCATGGGTTTGCCTATTATCAAACTAATTGCTGCTATAAGGAAAAATACCCCGCTTCCTGCCGCTGCTCCAATAAAATAATTGGATGCATTTTTGGTTATAAGAGCAAGTCCAGAAGCTAAACTTACTATAATAAATCCTCCAAAAGCATATTTCCAAGATTCCTTTTTTAATATTCTTTTTATTCCCAATATTAACGATAACAATAGAGCTGAAATTATGGCAGCGATTATACCGGCAATGTTATTAATTAATACAAATACCATAGGTGGTAGTATAGCATCTATAGTACTACCAGATAGTACCGTTTTTATCTCATCTTTTAATTCTAATAACTTATTCATAGTATCCTCTTTTCTTTATATCTTATCTATTATTAATACCCTTATTTTTGTTTTTTATAAGTATGTAGGTTTCATAACAAAAAAGTCCGGAATAATTCCGAACTTTTTTTGTTATATTCTATTATTTAATTTCAGTTCTACCTTCATAAGATTTTGCAAGAGTAACTTCATCAGTATATTCGATATCTCCTCCTATAGGTATGCCGTGAGCTATTCTAGTTACTTTTATACCCATGGGTTTAATCAATTTAGCTATATACATAGCTGTAGCTTCACCTTCTATTGTAGGATTTGTAGCAAGTACAACTTCTTCTACGCTGTCATCTAGTCTCTTTATCAGAGATTTAATATTAATATCTTCTGGTCCGATTCCATCCATTGGAGAGATATTTCCGTTTAAAACGTGATACTTTCCTTTATACTCTTTCATTCTTTCCATTGCAGCCACATCTCTTGCATCTTCCAATACACATATAGTACTTTTTGTTCTTTCTTCATCTGAACATATTTCACAAGGATCTTCATCTGTAAGATTTCCGCATATAGAGCAGAATTTCGTATGTTTTTTTGCATTTACTATAGCTCTTGCTAAATTCAATACATCCTCATTTTTCATATCTAATACGTAAAATGCTAACCTTTGAGCTGTTTTTTTACCAATTCCTGGTAATTTTGAAAATTCTTCGATAAGTTTTAATATCGGTGCTGCATAATTTTCCATCTATAAAGCTCCTTACATACCAGGTATGTTCATTCCTCCAGTTACTTTAGCCATTCCTTCTTCCATCATTTTTTCTGCTTTTGCTATAGCTTCATTTACCGCAGCTATAATTAAATCTTGAGTCATTTCTACATCTTCAGGGTCCATAGCTTCAGGATCAATACTCAAACTAACAAGTTCTTTTTTTCCATTTACTAAAGCTTTTACAACTCCACCACCTGCAGTTGCTTCTACTTCTTTAGCTTCCAGTTCTTTTTGAACCTTTGCCATTTCCTTTTGCATCTTTTGAACCTTTTTCATCATTCCACTCATATTTCCCATGCCTCCAGGCATATTTCTTTTTCCCATTTTATTCCTCCTATTTAATCATTAATTTTTTTTACTTTTTGTCCGAAGAAATCTTCGGCTTTTTTTATTACATCTATAGAATTTTCTTCATTTTCTACTTTTTTTTTACCATTGTTGAAAGAAAACTCTACTTTGTAGTCCGTATTGAGTTTTTTATTTATAAAAGCTGTAAAAAAATCCAAGTTTTCTTTTTTTGTTGCTTGGTCGTAATGAAATTTGTAATTTGGTTGAAAAACAAACTTTATGGTATTTCCTTTTAACTCATAGGGCCTAGCTTCTTTTATTATAGCATGGAAGCTTATTCTTGTTTTCTTTATTTCATTTAAAATACCATCCCAACTTTCAACTACTAAATTAAAGTCTCCTGGATTAGATGTAGCTTTTATTTCTTTAGATTCTTCGCCTTTTTCTGATCTTTTTTCTTTTGTTTCTTTTTTATTGTAATTTAGTTCTTGGTTTTTAGAGCCTTGCTTTATTTCTGTCTTTTTAGTTACAGGCTGATGTGTTTTGGTTTCTTCTTGATGTACATTTCTAAATGCAGGTTTTTCTCTTATCATTTTTATCAACCTTGTTTCTAATAAAACTCTTTCATTTAATGCTTTTTTACATAGAGCCAAAGTTTCCGATAATTCTTCTATATATTTTATTGCAGTATCATCTTCTATCTTTTGTCCTTGATTTTTTATAGCTTCAACGACATCTTCTCCTACTGATATATACTTATATCCTTCTGAAGATGTATTTAAAATAAGTATATTTCTAAAATGCTTGATTAAATCATCTAGAAATTGAGTAATTTCTTTTCCTTCTCCAAGTATATCGTCAAGTTGGAACATCATTCTTGTAACATCTTTATTAATTATCTTTTCAGAAAAGTCTATAATTAGGCTGTAATTTACAGTTCCTAATAAATCAAGTACCGACTCATAAGTAATTACATCATCTTGAAGATTTAAACATCTATCCAATATGCTAAGAGCATCTCTCATAGCGCCTTCTGCACTGTTGGCTATAAGTCTTAGCGCCTTCTCCTCTGCTTCTACTTCCATCTTCTTACATATATCTTGCATATTGGTAATCATATCACTTACAGATAGTCTTTTAAAATCAAATCTTTGACATCTTGATAGTATAGTAGCCGGTATTTTTTCTGGCTCTGTAGTCGCTAAAATAAAAAGCAAATGTTCTGGTGGTTCTTCTAGGGTTTTTAAAAGAGCGTTAAATGCCCCTTTAGAAAGCATATGTACCTCGTCTATTATATATACCTTGAATTTGCTTTTTGAAGGTAAAAATTTAACCTTTTCCCTTAAGTCTCTAATATCATCTACAGAATTATTAGAAGCTGCATCCATTTCAACTACATCCATATTTGTTTCTTTTATAGTACTTATACATATTTCGCATTGGTTACAAGGATTGCCATCCTTTGGATTTAAACAGTTTACAGCTCTTGAAAATATTTTTGCAGTGGATGTTTTTCCAGTTCCTCTTATTCCGTTAAATAAGTAGGCATGTGCCACTGAATCTTTCATTATCTGCCTTTTAATTGTTTCTGTAATATGTTTCTGACCTAAAACGGATTCAAAATCCATAGGTCTAAATTTTCTATAAATAGCTTGATGCGACATTTAACCACCATCCTTGCATTATCTATATAATTATATCAGAATTTAACTTATTATCAAACAATCAATTATATAAAAAATAACACAATAAATTGTGTTATTAAAATCGTGCACCCTGCTTCGAATTATCATCACCTGCGTTACCCTAACAGTTAGCTCAAACTCGGATTACCCACGGCACATAAAGGATTCTTCTTACCGCTGCTTCCTCCCGGACCTGACGGAGTTCAAAGATCTTTATTGCGTAGGACCAAATTATCAACACCACTTGAAAGGGGCAGACCAGACAAATCAAACCCTTAGCAGGGAATTCAACCTTGCTATAGCGGATTGCAAGTTACAAGGCACCGCTACCTCCCCATCTAGCACGATATTGGCGGAAAGGAAGGGATTCGAACCCTTGGGACGGTTTCCCGCCCATACGCTTTCCAGGCGTACACCTTCAGCCAGACTCGGTCACCTTTCCATAGTTTATTTAATTGACGCTTTAACATTATACATAATGATAGCTGCTATGTCAATTTATATCCGATTTATGTCTTAATTTTTATTTTTTTGAAATATTTATAATATTTTTTGATTTTTGGGTATATATATAATATAATACAATTAATCTATTTATAAAGGAGGATTACAATGGCAATTACAAAAGATACTTTGATTGGTGATTTGCTTAAAGAAAAACCAGAAGCTGCTGAAGTTTTGTTCCAGTATGGAATGGGATGCATCGGTTGTCCATCATCTCAAATGGAAACTCTAGCTGAAGCTGCACAAGTTCACGGTATAGATTTAGATGAATTAATGAAATCAATTAACGAAAATTAAAATAAATCAATAATGATTATAAAGAAGCCTGATGCAAACGCATCAGGCTTAATTTTATATTTTATTAGTCGTCATCTCTTTGGCAAAGTTCTACTAGTACACCTTTAGTACTTTTAGGGTGGCAGAATGCTATTTTAGCTCCGCCTGCTCCGTATCTAGGCGTTTTATCTATCATTCTAACTCCATTTTCTTCCATTTCTTTAATAGCTTCTTCTATGTTCTCTACCTTATAAGCTATGTGCTGGATTCCTTCGCCTTTTTTATCAATATATTTAGCGATAGGTCCTTCGGGATCCGTTGACTCAAGAAGTTCTATCTCAGTATCTCCAACTGGTAAAAATGCAACTCTTACTTTTTGCTCTTCTACTACTTCTACTCCTGCTAATTCTAATCCTAAAGTATCTTGGTAGAATTTTAAACTGTCTTCTAAGTTTTTCACTGCTACTCCAATATGATCAACTTTTTTTACCATTTTTTCCTCCTATTTTAAATTTATCTTTTCAAGTATTTCATCTCTTACTGTAAATGGATCGATTTTTCTTGATAAAAGTTGGTCTGCGTATTTTTTTATACCACCATCGGATTCTGTTTTCTCTTTTATCAATTTCTTGATTTCAAGTTCAACCAGATTAAGTAATTCATCTTCAAAATTACCTCTTCTTCTCTTTTCAAGATTTCCCGTTTTATCCATGTATTCAAGATGCCTATCTATTTCTTCTACTAGTTTATCTATATTTTCGTTCCTGTTAGCCGTTACCATAACTGTAGGTGGTCGCCGTTCTAAATTTTCACTTAAATCCAACATCATTTTTATCTCAGTTGCTGTTCTTTGAGCTCCCATAAGATCGCTTTTGTTTACAGCGAAAATATCCCCTATTTCCATTATTCCGGCTTTAATCGATTGAATATCATCACCTAGTCCTGGTACCATCACCATAACTACAGTATCTGCAGCTTTTACAATGTCTACTTCTGATTGTCCAACTCCTACTGTTTCTATAAATATGTAATCACAGCCAAAAGCATCTAATACCTTCACTGCATTTCTAGTCTGTTTGGATAAACCACCTAAATATCCTCTGGTTCCCATACTTCTAATAAATACATTAGGATCTAAAGCATGGTCGTTCATCCTTATCCTGTCTCCAAGAATTGCTCCTCCTGAAAAAGGACTTGTTGGATCAACTGCAATAATTCCTATTTTTTTGTCTTTTTTTCTAAGATGTTTAATTAGCTTGTCCACGAGAGTACTTTTACCTGCTCCTGGAGGACCGGTAATACCTACTATATGAGCAGTTCCGGTTTTAGGATAAATTTCCTTTATTATTTCTTCGCCACCTTTTTCGTCATTTTCTATCACTGAAATAAGTTTAGCACAGGATCTTTTGTCCCCTTCAAGCATTTTTTTTATTAGTTCCATTTTATCAAAGCCTTTATTTTAAGTTATTTTTTTACGTTATTTTTTATAAATTCAACTGTATCTTTGGTTGGAGTTCCTGGTGTAAATATAGCCTTTACTCCCATTTTTTTAAGTTCTGGTATATCTTCTTCTGGAATAACTCCTCCACCTATTACAAGAATATCTTCTGCATTTTGTTCTTTAAGAAGTTTAATAACTTTAGGGAATAAATGGTTATGAGCACCTGATAAAATACTCATTCCTATTACATCTACATCTTCTTGAATTGCTGCTGCTACTATCTGCTCAGAACTTTGTCTAAGTCCTGTATATATAACTTCCATTCCTGCATCTCTTAATGATCTTGCTATCATTTTAGCTCCTCTATCATGACCATCAAGACCAGGCTTAGCAACTAAAACTCTAATTTTTTTTGACATATTAATTTCCTCCTATTGTATCTTACTTTTATATTAAAGCATTACGTTCTGCTCGTACTCACCAAATACATCTCTCATAACTCCGCATACCTCACCAAGAGTTGCATACTCTTTTACTGCTTCTACTATACAAGGCATTACGTTTTCGTCACCTTCACAAGCTTTTCTTAGAACTTCAAGCTTTTCTTTAACTACTTCATTGTCTCTTTCCGACTTAAGCTTATTTAATCTTTCTTTTTGCATTTCTCCAACTTCTGGATCAACTTTTAGAAGTTCTTGTTTAGGTTCTTTATCTGATTTATATTTGTTCATACCTACAACTATTACTTCGTCAGATTCTACGGCTTTTAGATAATCGTAAGCTGCATCTGTGATTTCTTGCTGTATATAACCTCTGTCTATAGCCTTAGGTGCTCCACCTAATTCATCTATCTTATCAATATATTTCATTGCTTCGTCTTCTATTTCTTTAGTTTTAGCTTCTACATAGTAAGATCCTGCTAATGGGTCTACAGTGTTTGTAACTCCACTTTCATTTGCAAGGATTTGTTGAGTTCTTAGTGCTATTGTAACTGAGTCTTCTGTAGGAAGAGCTAAAGCCTCATCTCTTGAGTTTGTGTGTAGAGATTGGGTTCCACCAAGTACTGCTGATAATGCCTGTATTGCAACTCTAACTACATTGTTGTCAGGTTGCTGTGCTGTAAGGGTTGAACCACCTGTTTGAGTGTGGAATTTAAGCATCATTGATTTAGGATTTTTCGCTCCAAATCTTTCTTTCATTATTCTAGCCCATAATCTTCTAGCTGCTCTAAATTTAGAAATTTCTTCAAAAAGGTCGTTATGTGCATTAAAGAAGAATGATAATCTAGGGGCAAAACTATCTACATCTAATCCTGCTTTTATAGCTGCTTCAACATAAGCTATACCATCAGCTAAAGTAAATCCAACTTCTTGAGATGCTGTAGATCCAGCTTCTCTAATATGATATCCAGATATACTTATAGTATTCCATTTTGGAACGTTTTCAGAACAATATGCAAATATATCTGTAATTAATCTCATTGATTCTTCTGTAGGGAATATATAAGTACCTCTAGCAACATACTCTTTTAATATATCATTTTGAATAGTTCCTCTTAACTTATCTGCTGAAACTCCCTGTTTTTCTGCAACTGCTATATACATTGCTAATAAAACAGATGCCGGTGCATTAATAGTCATTGAAGTACTTACCTTATCTAAAGGTATATCATCAAATAGTATCTCCATATCTTTTAATGAGTCTATTGCAACTCCAACTTTTCCTACTTCTCCTTCTGCTAAAGGATGATCTGAGTCGTATCCTATCTGCGTTGGAAGGTCAAAAGCTACAGATAAACCAGTTGATCCGTTTTCTACCAGGTACTTATATCTTTGGTTAGATTCTGCAGCTGTTGCAAATCCTGCATACATTCTCATTGTCCAAAGTCTACCTCTGTGCATTGTAGGTTGATATCCTCTTGTATAAGGATATTCACCTGGAAAACCTAAATCTTCCATGTAGTCTAAATCCTTAATATCTTCTGGTGTATAAAGTCTTTTTACTTTTTCTCCTGAACCAGTTTTGAATTCTTCTTGTCTTTCAGGAAATCTTGATAATACTTTGTCTAGTGTTTTTTCTTCCCAATCTTTTTTTGACTTAGAAACTTGGTCTATTTTTTCCTTATCAAACATCTAATTACCTCCATTTATTACGTTTTTCATATATAAATGTATAATACATCGGTTCAATTTGCAAGATTATTTGCAAAAATGAATTTTCTTTTTTACATCTTGCATTTTTTGATTTTTATCCCTTAAATGCTTCTTCAAAATTGTGTGGTGTATGCTTATACTTACAATTCTCTTGGGCTGATTTAATATACATTCTTAGTTTATCTTTAAAGTTTGGATGAACACACTTTTCTATTATTGTTTCTGCTCTTTCTTTTGGTGAAAGACCTCTTAAATCAGCTAATCCTTGCTCTGTTACTACAACATGAACGTCGTGTTCTGTGTGGTCTAAATGTTTTACAAAAGGTACTATACTAGATATATTTCCTCCTTTAGCTGTTGATTTGGTCATAAATATGGATAGGTATGCATTCCTAGCAAAATCTCCAGAACCACCAATACCATTCATCATTCTAGACCCTTGAATATTGGTAGAGTTTACATTTCCATATATATCAAACTCTATAGCTGTATTCATTGCTATAACGCCTAATCTCCTTATGATTTCAGGATTATTGCTTATTTCTTCAGGGCGTAATATAATTTTTTCTCTATATTTATCTAGATTTTTATAAAAGCATTCCAACCTATCAGGAGATATAGTTAGAGAAGTTCCTGAAGCAAATTTAATCTTTCCTGCATCGATTAAGTCGAATACTGAATCCTGTAAAACCTCTGAATATATTTCAAGATCTTGGAAGTCTGTTTCTTGTAGTCCACCTAAAATTGCATTGGCTACACTTCCTACTCCAGATTGTAGCGGTAGAAGTTTTTCTGGTATTCTACCTTTTTCAGATTCTTGTACTATAAACTCAACTATTAAAGCAGCCATTTTTTTTGAGTCTTGGTCTATAGGTGCTACATTCCTAGTACTATCTTTAATATCTGTAACCACTATAGCTGCTATTTTATCTAAAGGACATTTTATATAGGGCACTCCAATTTTCTGCTCTACACCGGTTAAAGGTATAGGCTGAGTATATGGTGGATTTTTGATATCGTATATATCATGTATGCCCTCTAGTTCTATAGGTTGAGATGTGTTGACTTCAATTATAACTTTATCAGCTTTATCAACTAAAGCGTTGTTGCATCCTATTGATGTTGATGGAATTATACTGCCATCAACATTGACTGCCACTGCTTCTATTACTGCTACATCTATATTGCCAAAAAATCCATATTTAATCCATCTAGGCATATGACTTAAATGAATATCACTAAATTTAATCTCTCCTGAATTAATACCATTTCTCATATCCTTGTTAGTTTGGTAGGGATATCTTCTTTCTATCACTCCAGCTTTAGCCAGTTCTCCGTCTAGTTCTTCTCCTACTGATGCTCCTGTTATAAGATTAATCTTTATTTTTTCACCACCATTAGCTCTATCTGCTAATGCAAGAGGTACTGCTTTAGGATATCCTGCAGGAGTGAATCCACTTGTACCAACCGTCATTCCATCTTTTATAAATTGTGATGCTTCCTTTGGTGACATTATCTTTTTTCTCAATTCTTGACTTCTGATTCTATTATCCATAAATCCTCCTTTTATACAAAAAAATACACAGTAGTTCAGCTCTGCTGTCACCGTGTATTGAATGCTCTGAAAACAGGGGATACCTGATTTCCACAAACAAAAAGGTTTTATTTAATTATCTATATATTATATTATTATATAGATTATGTCAATTTAAAGTGGTATAGCGTCATATTTTTTCTTGCAGTTTTTATATGCTGTTACTACAGCCTTTTGTGCTGTTCCGAAATATTTTTCATCCATTTCTTTACTTATCTTTTCAACATCATTAATGTTGCTTCCTATAAGTATATAATTGACAAAATCTCTACCTAAAATAGTAGATAAGGTGCATTCGGCATCTAATATCTCACCAGTATTTTTATCTACCAAAACCACCAATGCTATCACTTCATATAACTTACTGGCAGTTATATTTGAAGGTAGTTTTGCATATCCACTTATAAAAATCTCGTTGTCCTTAAATTTTCTGTGCATCATAACTACTCCTTTAAAAAAGCCTAAGATAAATCTTAGGCTAATTTTATAACTTATTTATGAATTTTTCAACATCTATAATGAATCTTTCATGTATACCTTCGCCGATTTTTTTATCTTCATCAAAAGCCTCTACTTTAAATACAAGTTTTTTTCTATCTTGCTCTAAAAGCTCAACCTCAGCCCATACTTTCTTGCCGACCTTTGTAGCTCCTATATGAGATACATTTAGATGTATCCCTACAGTAGAATACCCTTTTGGAAGTTTTTTATCTACAGCTTCCAAACAGGTGTTTTCTATCAAAGCTACCATCATTGGAGTAGCAAATACTTCCACTCCTCCACTTCCAAGGGCTGCAGCTGTATCTTCTATTTTTACAACTTTTTCTTTTCTATATTTTAAACCTATATCTAATTTAATATCCATAACTTATACTTCTAATAATTTTTCTAATTTACCTTTGTTAAAACCTTCAACAGTTTCACCGTCAACTAATATTATTGGTACTCCCATGAATCCCATTTCCATTAGTTCACTTCTTGCTTCAACATCTGTAGATACATTTTTCTCTTGAAATTCAACGCCTTTTTCTTTCAAGAAATTTTTTGCTGATGTACAGTGTGGGCATGTATTACTTGTATATACTACTACTTTTTTTGACATTTATAATCCTCCTTTATATGTTTTACTTCAAGTTTATATTATACACGAATTTTACAAAATGTAAAATCTAATTTTCCTGCTTAGAAAGATCCTCCACCGGAAGGTAATCCAACATCACAAGCATTTTCAAACATCATTTTTGCAATATTGTAAGAAATTAACAGCTGGTATCTACCTATTTCCGCCTGGGATAAGGAAGTTTCAGCATCTATTACATCCGTAAGTGTAGCTAAGTCATACTCGTAAAACAATTCCGATACCCTTACAGACTCTCTAGCTATTGCTACGGATTCTGTCATGTTGTTAAGAGCTCTTTCAGCTTTTACCAGCTCTAGATACCTAGTTCTTACATCAAGTTCTACATCTTTAAAGGATTGCTGGTATGCATATTCTGCCTCTAAAAGTTTTTCTTCTGCATCTTTATACTGTTGTAATGCTGGTGTATAATATGATTTGTATGCTCCAGTCTCTTCCTTTTGCAGTTCTAATTCTGCTTCTAACTTTTTGATATCTGATCTATTTTCCAATGCCGCTTGAATACTTGTTTGAAGATCTATTTCTTCAGTAGGTTCGTAACCAACTTGTGAAACAAGTTCTACATCTCTTTCAAAATCAAGACCTAGAGTATTATTTAATTCTAAATATTTAATTTTCAAAGTGTCTTCTGCATCTTGATAGTCTGATTTAGCACTTATATA
>JAWOEG010000048.1:0-3709 GCA_046482875.1 Eubacteriales bacterium
GCATTTAATAAATGCCTATTAGAAATAATGCAGAAGGAGATCAAATATGTCAATAGTAACTGTAGATTTCGATGGAACTTTATATCAACATAATTCAGTTATGCCTATGCTTAAAGCCGGGAGACAAGAATTCACTTTAAAACAATGGGCTTTAATAGTCATGAATTTTTTTAACGGTTCTATAAAAAGAAAAAAAGGAAGCAAAATAGATTTTCGTGTTGTTTTACTAAAATCATTTTTTTACCAAATGAAAGGAAAAAATATTGATGAGATGCATACTTTTTTTGAGTCCATAACCAATACCGGGCGTCAGAGTATTAATTATGATTTGGTTTCAAGGATAAATAAACATTTGGAAAATAAAGACCGTGTAATCATTCTATCAGGGGCTTTACAGCCATTTCTCGAAGAATTTATTAAACAGTTGGATATGCAAGCAGATGCGATTGGAACATCATTATTTTATGATGAAAGAGGGATCTGTACAGGTGAAATCGGTAGAATAAACCATGGAGTTGATAAAGTAAATAGGTTGAAACTTTGGATAGATGAAAATGATGCTAGAGGAGAATCGATTTGGGCATATGCAGATAGTAAATCTGATATTCCTCTACTAGAATTTGCTGATAAAGCAGTTGTTGTTCAGCCGTCAAATAAAATGAAAAAAATTGCAGAATCAAAGGGTTGGGAGATTTACTATAACTAGAGCAAAATGAGTACATTGAAAGCTTCAACAACAAGTTAATACTAAAATGTCTTAACTAATACTGTTTCGCAACCTTAAAAAATACATTTCTTCTAATATTTAAAAGTATCCAGGATATCATTCTGATGCTCTATATTTGAATTATAAAGTTCAAAATATAACTATTTAGTCAATTTATTTTTTTTGGTTTTAACGTTAATAAAGTTCAAATATTCAGAATTATCTCAAAAAATTTTTTTTACTTTAAACCCAAAAATAATAGACTTTTTATTAAAAAACATTAAACACTTATAAATACTATATTTAAGCTGTAAAGTTCATTTTTCAAATAGTGGACTTTATTTTATTTTGAACTTTTGAAAATTATATAATAACGTCCATTTTTTATCTATTAATTCTATAAATATTACTTTTTAAAAAGTACATAATTTTAATGTAAGGTAAACACCCTTTTTTGGCATTTATCATAGCGTAAAAATAGTGTAGGAAAAAAATATAAAAAGAAAGCACCTTTCATGATATGATTAATATAGACCAAAAACCAAAACGAAAGGAGCTTTCTTTATGTATAATAGTATACAAGAATTTAACAAAAATGGAAGTAAAATAATAGAAAAAATAATAAAAGATTTTTAGTGAATAGTGATAAAAGCTTAGGAGATCTGGTTATGGAGCTTGAAAAGCCACTGCAAGAGCTGCAAAGAAATATAATAAAAGAAACCATAGAAGAAATAGATAAAGCATATATAGAAGATAAAAGTCGAGAAGAAAAATATCACATAGTAAAAAGAAATAAAAAAAACAGTACCTTAACAACCTGTGGAACAGTAAAATACGAAAGAACATATTTTAGAAACATAAAAACCGGAGAATATGTATTTCTAGCAGATAAAGCTGTAGGGATAACAAAAAATATGAGAAAAAGCGAAGATGTAAGCATGAAGATACTGGAAAATGCAGCAGATATGAGCTACAGATTAAGTGGTGAAAAAGCAACTAAAACGGAAGATAAAGTAAGCAAACAGGCAGTAATGAAAGAAATACATAATTTAGAAATACCAAAGGTAAAACCAAAATTAAAAAATGGTAAGAAGAGAAAGAAAAAGAAAATATACATAAACGCAGACGAAGACCATGCATCACTTCAATTTCTAGAAGAAAAAGGAGATCTAGAAAAAAATAAAAATGGATACAAAAATAATACAGAAATCCCTAAACTAATATACGTATATGAAGGAAAAGAAAAAGAAAGTCCAAAAAGCGAGAGAACGAAACTAATCAACAAATATTGCTTTGGAGGGGTAGAAAAAAACAGTGCCAAGCTTTGGGAAGAAGTAATGGAATATATAGATGAAGTATATGAAGAAGAATACATAGAAAAGATATACATAATAGGAGATGGAGCATCCTGGATAAAAAAAGGAGTGGAAGTACTAGGAGCAAAAACTGAATATGTACTGGATAAATTCCACCTAAAAAGATATATAGAAAGAGCAACTCTGCAGCTAGGAAAATATGCAGAAGAGGTAAGACAATACATCTATGATGAAATAAGCTTTGAAGACAAACAAGGACTACTAAGAATATTAAACTTGATAAAAGAAAATACATACGAAAAAAACAAAATAGAAGATGTAGACAAAGCAAAAAACTACATACTAAATCACTGGGAAGCAATAATCATAAGAAATAAAAATAAGGATGAAGACCTAGGGTGTAGTGCCGAAGGCAACGTAAGTCACATATTTTCATCTAGACTAAGTTCTAGGCCCTTAGGATGGTCAATAAAGGGATTAGATAACATGGCGAGATTAAGGATATACAGAGAAAACGGCGGGAAAGTATATGATCTTGTTAAGTACCAAAAAGAAAAAAAGCAAAGAGAGATCAAAGAGAAAATACAAAAAGAAGTAGATAAAAGTATAAGAAAAAAAAGAAACAGGTATCTAGAAAATTGGAACACTCAAAATATAGCTACGGATATGGGAAAAAGAACAGGTATGTATCATTTGATGAAGCAATTTAGAGGAATCTGTTAAAAGCAGTTTGCCGAAGGGCATCATTTACAATGAGAAGGTAGCATGATAACCTCAAAAGGTGGCATGCTTGTTTCACATGCCTTTCATGCATAGACTCATGCTACCAGAGGCTCGTTGTCAATGACAAACGTAAATATTACACAATTATCAGAAAAAATATGATAAAATATTAAATATATATCTTATCTATTATGGAAGGATGCTCTATTCTTCTTTTTCCTACACTAAATTAACGCTATCCCTGGAGTATCTGCAACTATAAAAGATCTATGATTAGTAGTAAAGTATCTATATGCTACGTCAATAGTTATACCCTGTTCTCTTTCTGCCATAAGACCATCTAAAAGTAGTGAGTAGTCTATATCTCCTTCTCTACTTCCTACCTTACTATCTAGTTCTAAAGATCTTTCCTGATCTGCAAATATTAGCTTTGCATCGTAAAGCATATGTCCAATAAGGGTTGATTTTCCATCATCTACACTTCCACACGTTAAAAATTTAAGCATACTCTTCATCTTAGAAATACCCCTCTCTCTTACGTCTTTCCATACTTGCTGCTTCTTCCTGGTCTATTACCCTACTGGTTCGCTCTGAAGATACAGCTCCCAAAGTTTCTTCTACTATTTCATCTAAGGTTTCTGCATCGGATTCTACTCCTCCTGTAAGAGGATAGCATCCTAAGGTTCTAAATCTTACCTTTTTCATTACTACTTCTTCATCTTCTCTTAATTTCATCCTATCATCATCTATCATAATAATATTTCCATCACGGTAAACTACAGGTCTTTCTTTAGCAAAGTATAAAGGTACTATTTCTATTTCTTCTCTTCTTATATACTGCCATATATCCTTTTCAGTCCAGTTTGATATAGGAAATACTCTCATGCTTTCACCTTTGTTAATTCTGGTGTTGTATAGCTTCCACATCTCAGGTCTTTGATTTTTAGGGTCCCATGCATGGGCA
>JAWOEG010000103.1:0-8053 GCA_046482875.1 Eubacteriales bacterium
AATCCAAGTACGATTTCAACGAATTTTGAGCCCATTCCCATGAATGCCATTACCCACATCCAGAAAATTGCACCAGGTCCACCAAACATAATTGCTGCCGGTACACCTATAATGTTTGAAGCTCCTACTGTTGATGCTAATGCTGCTGTCGCTGCTGCGAATGGAGAAACCTCTCCTTCTGCTACTTTTGAGAACATTTTTCCAAATGTTTGCTTAATAATATATGGAAAATACCTGACTTGGAAAAATCCCAATCTAGCTGATAAGAAGAATCCACCAAGACCTAATGTTAAAAGCATTGGTAATCCCCATACCCATCCTGTTGCGGCGTTTACGAGTTCAATAAATCTGTCCATTTTTTCCTCCTTTAAAATTATTTATTTATCTCAAATGCCAAAGGCATTTAAAATCACTTTGATAGTAAATATTCAATTGTATACTTAGTTAAAGCAGGAGTTTTTTCAAAAACATCTTCTTCTAAAACTCTTTCAGTAAATTTATGATAATCCTTACCCCAAGGTCCTATGTTTACTATAGGTGCCGATACCTCTTTAAGATCTTCAAAGGGTATGCTGTAGGTTTTACCCCAGTGAGGCATATTAGGACTGATATAAGGAATAACTTCTTCGCTATCGTTTAGTGCTACATAGCTTAAGTCTGATATACCCATAAAATAGTGCTTTCTTACATATTCCTCATCTAATTCTTCTTTAGCATATTTTATAATCTCTTTATTAAGATTCTTAACATCTTCCTGTATATTATCAAAATCTAAGTTTGCAATATGTGGATAAAATGGTGGTGTGAAAGCTATTACAACTTTAGGGCTTTTATCTTTTATATAGTCTAAAGTAATACTTATAAGATCCATATTACTGTCAGGAATATTTGTTTTTCCTTCAGATATATCTTTCTTAATTTTTTCAATTTCTTCATCAAAAGCTTTGACAAATTTATCCCCTGAATCCTTAATGGCCATTTCATATGCTTCAGAATATAAAAGTACATTAGTTTCCCAAGGAAGTTTTTCAGCTGACATATTTCCTTTTTCTCTAAATTTTTTGTAGTTTTCATTAACTCTATTTATTACCTTATCAAAGGCTTTTCCGGAGAGTTCTTTTACATTATCAAGAATATCTTTAGGTGTTTGATTTAAAGTTAATACACTAAAATATCCTCCAGCTGATTCTGGAATAGAAGCATCATACTGCTTTTTAGTGTCTCTGCAGAAACTCCAAGATGGAGGTGGAGAAACTTCTCCTTCAACAACATCTGAAAATATAGGATTCATATCTGTTTCAGATACTATTCCTGATAAAATATGAGAAGGGTTAATGCCTTGAAAAATATGGCCTAGATGAGTTTTTCTTCCTCTTACATATACTACAACCATAGTTTTTCCTACAGAACCTTCATAAAAAACGCCTCTTCCTTCTTCATCTTTTTCATGAGGCTCTCCATCTATACATATTTTATAGTTTAAATCATATTTATCTTTAAGCTCTCTTAATAAACTCGCTCCTTTTCTTGCACCCAATGATAATGACTCTTCATCCGGTACAGATAATAAAAGTATATTTCCTTTGAAATCCGGATTTTCAGAATAATGTTTAAGTAAGACCATATGAATAGCTGCAGCTGCTTTCATATCTGCTGTTCCTCTTCCAAATATCCATTTACCTGATTCTAGGTCTTCTCTTATATCTTCGTTTAAATCTGCATTTTTTAATTTCTTTATTAATTTCTCTGGTTCATAAGCAACATCCTGCATAATTCCGTAGTCAAAAGAATCTACAACATCATGGTGATGTAATAGTATAACTGTTTCTTTCCCTTCCCCTTTCAAAAGACCCCATATAACAGCTCTTTCAAGAGAATCTTCCATTTCATATTTACCAAACAGTTCAGAGTTTTCTTTAAAATATGGAATACTACTAATCCAATCATAAATAAATTCTTCTGCATCTTTTTCAAGTTTTGTACTCGTATCACTTTGTATCCTCACTAAATCATAAAATAAATCCTGTATTTCATTTTTTAACACAAAAATCACTCTCCAATATATATTTAGGTTATATTAGTAAAAACCGGTTTATTATAATTGTAATATATATGAGTATACTTGTCAATTTATATAACAAAACATACACTCATAAATATTCACTAGTTTATTTATTATCTTATGTATATATATTAACTTATTTTTAATTATTACGCAAATGTTATATTATTATATTACAATTTTGTTTTGTATTTTTATTTATACTAGGTCAAAATTCTCTATTCAAAAATTGTTGTTAAATTTATTGATAATTAAAAAGACCTATGCACTGAAGTGCATAGGTCTTCTTTTTATTAAAATTATCTCTTTGAGAATTGAGGAGATCTTCTTGCTTTTTTAAGACCATATTTCTTTCTTTCTGTCATTCTTGGATCTCTTGTCAAGAATCCAGCTTTCTTAAGTATAGGTCTCAAGTCATTGTCAGCTTCAAGTAGAGCTCTAGATATTCCGTGCCTAACTGCTCCTGCCTGTCCAGTATATCCTCCACCTTTAACTGTACAAACCACATCATATTTGTCTATTGAATCAGTAATCATAAGTGGCTCTCTTACTATAACCTTTAAAGTATCGTAATTGAAATATTCATCTATATCTCTGTCATTTATCTTAATCTTTCCATTACCAGGAACTAAAAATACTCTAGCAATAGATTTTTTTCTTCTTCCAGTTCCATAATATTGTGTTTTCATAATAACCTATATCCTCCTTCCTGAATTAAAATTCGTATACTTCAGGTAATTGTGCTTGTTGTTCATGCTCACTACCTGAATAAACTCTTAGTTTCTTTATCATATTTCTTCCTAATTTATTTTTAGGAAGCATCCCTTTTACAGCTAAATATACAGCTTTGTCCGGGGTTTTATCAAGAAAGTCTTTATAAGTTATTTCTCTAAGACCACCTGGATATCCAGTATGATATTTGTGTGTTTTTTGGTCTAATTTATTTCCTGTTAAGACAATTTTTGAACAGTTTATTATTATCACATTATCTCCCGTATCTATATGTGGAGTATATGTTGGCTTATGCTTACCTCTTAATAAAGTTGCTACTTCTGTAGCTAACCTACCTAAAGTCTTTCCTTCAGCGTCTATTAGATACCATTTTCTATCAACTTCACTAGGCTTAGCCATGTAAGTTTTCATAGCTTGTCCTCCTTAATTAATTATTATTATTTATAAATTTCATATTTTAGTCATTATTATAATATGTTATAAATCCGGGGCTTGTGGATTCATTTACATACACTAAAACATTTTATAACACTGGTATTCTTATGTCAAGCATTATTACTATTTTATTTCATTTCTTTTAAAAGTTCATCTTTGTTATGTTTGTAATATACTTTTTTTAAAAACAATCCTTCTGCTTTGGCTGTTTTTCCAGCTAATTTTCTATTTCTACCTTCTATAATATCTATTAATGTATTTTCTTCTATCTTTCCTCTACCTATGTCGATTAGTGTTCCAGCTATTATTCTAACCATATTATATAAAAATCCATTTCCTGTTATACTCAATTTTATAATTTTATTACTCTCATTGATCTTAATTCTATAAATTTTTCTAACGGTACTTTTAGCAGAACTTCCTGATGACATAAAAGCTTTGAAGTCATGTTCTCCCTTAAAATATTCCTTAGCTCTATTCATTTTTTCAATATCTAATTTAAAAGGTATAAAGTATGTAGTATCCTTTGTGAAAGGATCTATGATTCTATTATTATATATTCTATATTCGTAAGTTTTGCCTAAGGCATCATATCTGGAGTGAAAACCTATAGGAACTTCTTTAGAATCTACAACCCTAATATCTGTAGGTAATCTAGAGTTAAGAGCATACATTATTTTATTGTCTGGAATACTGTGATTTAAAATAAAATTAGCTGTTTGTCCCATTGAATGAACACCTGCATCGGTTCTACCTGATCCAATTAAATATATGTTTTGATTAAAAATTTTCTTCGATACTTTTTCAATTTCCCCTTGTATAGTTTTTTCTCCTATTTGTTTTTGCCATCCGTGATAATTTTTACCTAAATATTTAACTATAATCTTTATATTTCTTTCTTTCATAATATCACCAATAAATTCGGCTATATATTATTATACCTAAATATACAACAGTAAAAACTCCCGCGTAAATATCTTTTTTAGTTATTCCTAACTGTCTCATTCTAGTACGGTTTTCTCCACCTCTATAACATCTAGCTTCCATTGCCATAGCTAAATCGTCAGCTCTTCTAAATGCACTCACAAATAAAGGAACCAACAAAGGAACCAAACTCTTAGCTCTTTTAAAAATGTTTCCACTTTCAAAATCTGCACCTCTTGCTTTTTGCGCTTTCATTATCTTTTCAGTTTCTTCCATAAGTGTTGGAATAAACCTTAATGCTATAGTCATCATCATTGCTAATTCATGAGCCGGTAAACCTATTTTTTTATATGGATTTAATAAACTTTCAATCCCATCTGTAAGTAATATAGGGGAAGTAGTCAATGTTAGCATTGATGTCCCCATTATCAAAAGAATTAATCTTAAGGCCATAAAACCTGCCTGACTTAAACCTTCTTTTGTAATATCTAAAGGGCCTAAAGTATAAATTATCTCTCCTGATGTCATAAATACATTAATTAAAAAAGTTATTATTATAATTATTAATATCGGTTTTAATCCTTTAATCACCATTAAAACAGGAACCTTTGACAATACTATTATAACACTTAAGAATAAAACTACAAATAAATAAGTTGCAAAATTATTTACTATAAACAAAGATATAATAAATATGAAAGTTATTATTATTTTTACTCTAGGATCTAAATTGTGTATATAAGATTCAATTGGATAGTGTTGTCCTATTGTTATATTTTTAAACATTTGAATTACCTCTGATGACTCTTAAAATCTCATTTTTTGCATCTTGAATATTAAATATATTTGTATCTACCATTAATCCTTTATATTTTAATTCTTTCATTATATCTACAATTTGTGGAACTCCAAGACCAATTCTCTTTAACTCTTCTGAATTAGAGTATACTTCTTTAGGTGTTCCTTCCATATGAAGTTTACCTTTATTTAAAACATAAATATAATTTACCAGTCTAGCTATATCCTCCATGCTGTGGGAAACTAGTATTACTGTTATTTTGCTTTTTTCATGTAACTTTTCTATTTGACTTAAGATTTCGTTTCTACCAGAGGGATCTAAGCCGGCAGTCGGTTCATCTAAAACTAAATACTTTGGTTTCATAGCTAATACCCCAGCTATAGCAACTCTTCTCTTTTGACCTCCACTTAAGTCAAAAGGTGATCTGTCCTTTATTTCTTCATAATTAAATCCGACCAACTCTAATGCATACTTAACTCTCTCATTTATTTCCTTTTCATCTAATTCAAGATTTTTAGGTCCATAAGCTACATCTTGGTATACAGTTTCTTCGAATAATTGATATTCAGGATATTGAAAAACTAATCCCACAGTCTGCCTAATTAGTTTTAACTTTGTTTTTTTATCCTTCAAACTTTTTCCTTCTATAATTACATCCCCTTCATCAGGCTTCATAAGTCCGTTGAAGTGTTGTATGAGTGTTGATTTGCCAGAACCTGTATGACCAATTATACCTACAAATTCACCTTTTTTTATTTCCATATTAATGTTGTCAAGTGCTTTTGTCTCGAATTGAGTGCCTTCACTATATTTAAAAGTAAGATTCTTTGTTTTTATCGACATAATTGATTCACCAACTCTTCTATATGAATTATATTATCTGACAAATTAATACCTTCTTTTCTTAACTCCTCAGCTAATTCTGTAACTTGAGGTATATCTAATCCATATTTTTTTATTTTATCAACTTTAGAAAAAACTTCTCTAGGACTACCTTCTAATTTGACCTGCCCTTCATCCATTATTACAACCCTATCTCCTTCTACTGCCTCATCCATGAAATGAGTTATTAATACAATTGTTTTGTCTTGCTTTTTATTTAGCATCTTTATTGTATCCATAACCTCTTTTCTTCCTTCAGGATCTAACATAGCTGTTGGTTCATCTAATATTATACATTCTGAATTTAGTGCTAAAACTCCAGCAATAGAAATTCTTTGTTTCTGTCCTCCAGATAATAGGTGCGGTGGTCTTTTTCTAAATTCAAACATATCAACTTTCTTTAGTGATTCATCTACTATTTTTCTTATACGATTTGGTTCCACTCCTTGATTTTCAGGCCCAAAAGCAACATCTTCTTCTACTACAGTACCGACTAGTTGATTATCCGGATTTTGAAAAACCATTCCTGCTGTACTTCTAATTTTCCATAGGTTTTCTTTATCTTTTGTGTTCATCCCTTTTACTATAACTTCTCCTTCAAATGGCAATAAAATAGAATTGATTAGTTTTGCCAATGTAGATTTTCCGGACCCATTATGACCTAATATTGAGATAAATTCTCCCTTTTTTATATTTAAATTTACGTTTTGTACAGCTAAATTTTCTTCTTCACCATATTTAAAACTTACATTTTTGATTTCTATGATATTTTCTTGTTTTATATTAGAAATATTATCCATAATCACCATTCATTCTCTCTATTAAATAATTATAAAGGATTAAGACATCAATTGATGCTTAATCCCCTTATAGTTTATACCAACTCTATTATTACCATTTCAGCGTTATCGCCTCTTCGTGGACCAAGCTTTAATATTCTTGTATATCCACCACTTCTATCTTCATATTTTGGCGCAACATCTTCAAATAATTTATTTACTACATTTTTATCGTATATATATGCGAGAGCTTGACGTCTAGAATGGAGATCGCCCTTCTTCCCAAGGGTTATCATTTTATCTACTGTTTTTCTTACTTCTTTGGCTCTTGTTTCAGTTGTTTTAATTCTACCGTTATCTATTAAGCTTGCAGTCATGTTTCTAAGCATAGCTACTCTCTGGTCTGTTGGGCGACCAAGTTTTCTATGTTTACCCATACTTAACCCTCCTTTTAAGTTATTCTTCTTCTTTTTTAAGTGATTGTCCTAACTCACCTAGTTTATCTTTTACCTCTTGAAGTGATTTTTTACCTAAATTTCTTACCTTCATCATTTCATCTTCATTTTTATCAGTTAACTCTTCAACTGAATTTATTCCAGCTCTTTTTAGACAATTATAGGATCTTACTGATAAATCAAGTTCTTCAATAGTCATCTCCAAGACTTTCTCTTTTTCATCTTCTTCTTTTTCTACCATTATTTCCACATCATTAACATGTTCTGTTAATGATATAAAAAGATTTAGATGTTCATTCATAACTTTTGATCCTATAGAAACAGCTTCTTCAGGTTCTATTGTTCCATCAGTCCATATTTCTAGTATCAATTTATCAAAATCTGTTCTGTTTCCTACCCTTGTGTTTTCAACAAGAAAATTTACCTTTTTAACAGGGGTATATATAGAATCTATTGGTATAACACCTATAGATTGAGAATCTTTTTTATTATTTTCAGCACTTACATATCCTCTGCCTTTTTCCATTTCAAGTTCTATAATAAGTTCTGAACCTTCTTCCAAGGTTGCTATATGCAAGTCTTCATTTACTATTTCAACTTCGCCACCTGTTATAATATCTCCAGCAGTTACCTCGCATTCTCCTTTTGCATCGATTAAGAGAGTTACGGCCTCCTCAGAGTGCATTATAGCAGCAATATTTTTAATGTTCTGAATTATTTCAGTAACATCTTCTCTAACTCCCGGCATAGTAGAAAACTCATGCAGCACACTCTGTATATTAATTGATGTTACTGCTGCACCAGGTAAAGAGGAAAGTAAAATTCTTCTTAATGAATTCCCTAATGTCGTACCATATCCTCTTTCTAATGGCTCTACAATTATTTTTCCATAAGTGTTCTCTTCGTTCTTATCTATCATTGTGATGCTAGGTTTTTCAATCTCTATCATCTCAAGAGCCCTCCTTTGTTTGTTTTTTTGTTGAGG
>JAWOEG010000086.1:0-5860 GCA_046482875.1 Eubacteriales bacterium
GCAGCTTGATGCTGACCAGAGCCACCCGCTGACGCCGGGTCAGATCCTCCTCGATGATGCGCTGCATAAGAACGAGGATCTCCGTCCGCGCCACCTACACTAAACTAGTCATTCTGAACTTGTGAAGAATCTTGATTTGCCATTCTATGGTTTTGTCACCCTGAAAATGGCTGCACTAAATTACCCGTGAAGGGTCTTATCGAAGGATCTTAGACTCTTCGTACCTCAGAGTGACACTAAACTATCCTTCAAATACCATAGGAAGTATCTTTTTCTTTTATAATTTTATTTTCAATATACGAACAGAGTTTAATACTGCTATTAGAGCCACTCCTACATCGGCAAAGACCGCCTGATACATCTGAGCTAGTCCGAAGGTGCTAAGTACCATCACTAGGGCTTTTACCCCCAAAGCAAATACTATATTTTGCCAAACTATGGTTCTCGTCTTTTTAGCTATTTTAAAAGAGTGCACGAGCTTATCTGGTTCGTCTGTCATCAATACTATATCAGCTGCTTCTATTGCAGCATCTGATCCTAAACCTCCCATAGCTACTCCAACATCTGCCCTTGCTATTACTGGGGCATCGTTTATACCATCTCCTACAAAAATAGTTTTTCCTTCACCGGATTTAAGGTTATCTTCAAGAATTTTTACCTTGTCTTCCGGTAAAAGCTGAGAATGGTATTCATCTATACCTATAAGTTCTCCTATCTCAGAAGCAGTATTTTCGTTATCACCTGTCAACATTATGGTTTTCTTTATATTTAACTTCTTAAGGTTTTTTATAGCTTGTACAGCAGTTGCCTTAATCTCATCTTTTATCACTATATATCCAGCAAATTTTTCCTCTACTGCCACATAAACCAAGGTTCCCCCATCAATTATTTTTTCATCTATATCTATACCTTTTTTAACCATTAGTTTTTGATTGCCTACAAGAATTTTCTTGTGGAATACTAATGCCTCTATACCAAATCCTGCTAGTTCTGTTTGAGATTTTATATTCTCTTCATCTATATCTTTTCCGTATTTTTCTTTTATAGATTTTCCTATAGGGTGATTTGAATACGCCTCTCCATAAGCTGCGTATTCCAATACTTCTTCATTATCAAAACCATTAAATCCAAGTACTTTAGATACCTTAAATTTACCTTTAGTTAGGGTTCCCGTCTTGTCGAAAATCACCTTATCTACCTTGGTCAATGCTTCTAAATAGTTTCCACCCTTAATAAGAATACCATTACTGGAAGCTGCTCCTAATCCACCAAAATATGCCAATGGTATAGAAAGAACTAAAGCACAAGGACAAGAAACCACCAGGAATATCAATCCCCTATATATCCATTCCCTAAATTCTCCACCTTCCAAAATCAAAGGAGGTATAAAAGCTATAGCTCCTGCTAAAAATACCACTCCTGGAGTATAGTACTTCGCAAATTTTGTAATAAAGTTTTCAGTTTTAGATTTTTTACTGCTGGCATTTTGAACTAAATCCAGTATTCTTGAAACTGTAGAATTTTTAAATTCTTTTTCTACTTCTAAAGTAATAAGCCCTTGTTTATTTATACTACCGCTTAGTACATTGTCTCCCTCTTCTATATCTACCGGCATTGATTCTCCTGTCAAAGCTGAATTATCAACTGAAGTACTACCCTTTATTATTTTTCCATCTAAAGGTATTTTCTCTCCGGGCTTTACTAGAATCATATCTCCTATAGATACTTGGTCTGGAGATACTCTCTTACTTTCACCATTTACTACCAAATTAGCGTAGTCTGGCTTTATATTTAATAGTGCCTTTATCGATTTTTTAGAATTATCCGCCGCTCTTTCCTGTAGAAGTTCTCCAACCCTATAAAAAAGCATAACACCTACTGCTTCTGGGTACTCTCCCAAAGCAAGAGCACCAATAGAAGCTATTGACATAAGAAAATTTTCATCAAAAAAATCTCCCTTAAGTATGTTTTTAATAGCCATTAAAATAATTTCAAAACCTAATATTACATAGGCAGTCATATAAAGACCTAAACCTACATAAAAATTTCCACTATATAAAAGCCCAGCGGTAAAAAGTAATGCTCCTAATATTATGCTGGCAATTTCTATCTGGTTTTTAGTAAATTTTTTCCCAAGATCATCTAAGTTTTTTTTTGAATCTCCAGATTCTTCTTTTGTTACATCTATATCAACGCTGCAGTGACCACAAGAACAACTACTACTTTCTTCTGCCTTTTCAAATACATAATTATCTTTCACAGTATCCTGGCAATTCCCACAAGAGCAATCATCACAACCATGACTTTCCACCTCTTCATAATAAGCCTCTCTATCTTCATCGTACTTTAGATTTAGTTTTTCACTCATGATTTCCTCCAATCTGTAATTCCATGATTTATATGGTCAAATCCCTGTTCAAATACCGTCTTAACATGATCATCATCCAAAGAATAATAAACTATTTTACCATCTCTTCTGCTCTTTACCAGTCTGGCGTTTTTCAAAGATCTTAACTGGTGAGAAACTGCTGACTGACTAATACACAAAACTGCAGCTATATCGCATACACACATCTCGTGATTAAAAAGGGTATAAAGTATTTTTACCCTAGTTGAATCTCCAAAAACTTTAAAAAATTCTGCTAAATCATAAAGTTTTTCCTCCTGAGGCATTCTATTTCTTACCTCATCTACTCTATCATCGTGAATACAGTAAGTATCGCAAGTATCTATATCTTTTTTATTCATAAAATCATCCTTTCATCTGAACATATGAGCATCCGTTCAGTCGTTACATAAATAATAAACCCTTCGACTGTAAAAGTCAAGAGGTTATTATAATATTTCACTCAATAAAACCTATTACTATATCCACAACTTCATCAATAATTTCTTTAGATACTCTTTCAAAATAAACCGCATTTCTTGCCTTTATATCTAAAGCTTTTACTTGCTCGCACATTATAAATCCCTTTGTATTCAAATCATTATCCAGGCTCACGTGAAGGGGAAATTTTCTATCAGTTCGAGTTATAGGACATACTAAAGCTATATTTAAAAAATTGTTGTATGTATTATTGCTAATTATCAATGCAGGCTTTTTCCCCTTTTGTTCATGTCCAGCTTGAGGATCAAATTCTAAAAGTATTATATCCCCCTGTTTAGGCTCATAAGACATTATAGTACCTCATTTCCTTTTGGTATTCCTGTATCCCATTCACCATAATTATATTCACCATCATATTCAGCAATTCTCTCCTTCAGGGATCTATGCTTGTATATAGGTTCTATAATTAATTTACTATTTTCTATTCTTATTTCAATTTTATCATTTTCTTTAAGTCCAAGAGTATCTAGTAATTCCTTTGGAATTCTAACTGCATTACTATTTCCCCATTTTTTAATTTGTGTATACATATTTTTCACCTCAAATTTAGTATATACATTGTATATACTGTTGTCAATAATTATATATTTTTATTTTCATGAAATATGATAAAATAGTATATAAGTAATCATAGGAGGTAGCTATGTCTGATCTATTAAATCACTACTACTGCGGTGAATTAGTTTTAGAAAAATTAAACTACGGTCCAAAGAGTATTATAAATTCAAATAGAGATTTATTCGACTTAGGATGTCAAGGACCGGACTTTTTTCTTTACAATGGAGTTTCACCCTGGAAAAAAGATAAGGGTATACAGAAATACGGAAGCTTAATCCATACTTGTCCTACCAGCGAATTATTTTTTGTAATGGCTAAATATATAAAAAGTTTGAATAATGAAGAGCTAAAGAAAAAATATCTTTCTTATTTATTTGGATATGTATGTCACCATACCTTAGATTCCCTAACCCATCCCTTTATTTTCTATTACTCTGGAGTAAAAAACGAAAAAGACCCTGACACCTATATATACTCCCACTACCATAAAAAATTTGAAATGTATTTGGATGTTTTTATGTCCAAAAAACTAGAGAAGAAAGGCCCTTTAGATTTCCATATGGAAGAAATTTTCACTTTAACCAATGTAGATAAAGATATAGTTTATACTTTAAATAAAGAAGCATTGAAAAAACTTCTCGATATAGATCTTAAAAAATCAGATGTTGATGATAGCTTGAAGGAAGCTTCTTCACTACTTAAGCTCTTTCCCGACAAAAGGGGTATTAAATTTAAATTTTTTTCACTAATTGAGAAAATTCTAAAAAAACCTTATATAATAACAAAGGCTATAATAACCAAGGATATTAAAGATACAGAAGATTATATGAATTTAGAAAACAATACCTGGATACATCCTTGGGACCTAAATGAACAAAGACAAGAATCATATCCTGAACTTTTTTACAGAGCAGTTGATGAAACTACTGTTAAAACAAACCAAATATATGAGCTTTTATATAACGAAGAACTCACCAAAAAAGAAATACATAAACTATTCAAAAATATATCTTTTGAAACAGGCAAAACCGTGTCACCTGAACCAAACAAATCCCTTCAAATGATAAACTTTGAAGTGAAGAAAATATAGAATAAACTATCACATCTCAATCAAAAACAATTGATAATTTTTATCATTTATCTTGACAGGGGGTAACTATTTTGGTATTATTAAACCATATTAAATTGTACTCAATTCAATTGAGCAAAACTTAAAATACAGGAGGAAAAATAATGAGTGTATATGATTATACTATTGAAAAAATTGACGGAACAAAGGTTAGTTTAGAAAAATACAAAGGAAAAGTATTATTAATAGTTAATACAGCAACTAAATGTGGATTTACCCCTCAATATGAAGGTTTAGAAGATATCTACGAAGAATATAGTGATCAAGGTTTTGAAATTATAGATTTGCCTTGCAACCAATTCTTAAACCAAGCACCAGGTAGCAGTGAAGAAGTGGCCAATTTTTGCCAGGTAAATTTTGGTACAAAATTTGAAACATTTTCTAAAATTCAAGTAAACGGAGAAGATGCACATCCTTTATACAAATATTTAAAAGAAGAAAAACCTAAAGATACTGACAATGGAGGTATGAAAGGCCTTTTAGCTAAACTTAAAAATAAGTTTTCAGTAGAAAAAACAGAAATACAGTGGAACTTTACAAAGTTTTTAATTGACAGAGAAGGTAATGTAATAGAAAGATACGCACCTACTGTAGCACCAAAAGAATTCAAAGATAAAATCGAAGAACTACTTTAAAAAGCAGGTGGGATAAATGGATTACGACAGCTTAAAGCTGGAAAACCAACTTTGCTTCCCCCTATATGCCGTATCTAGAAAAATAACAAACTTATACAGACCAATACTAAAACCCTTAGGTCTTACTTATACAAAGTATATTACTATGATGGCCCTTTGGGAAAAAGACAAGGTTTCAGTTAAAGAGTTAGGTAAAACCCTATACTTAGATTCAGGAACACTGACACCCTTATTAAAAAAACTTGAAAATCAAAAATTAATAAAAAGAAAAAGAAATCCTGAAGACGAGAGAAATCTCATAATAACTTTAACCAAAAAAGGAAAAGATTTAAAAACCGAAGCATTAAAAGTACCACAGAAAATATCATCCTGCATTGACATACCTACAAAAGATGCAAAAGACCTAAGCAGGATTCTACATTTGATACTCAAAGTTCAAACATAAAAACACAGGGGGACAGTATGTACTGACCCCTGTTTTTCACCTGTGTTTCATCTAATATTATTTATTGCTGCCTCACTTTTAATATTTTCTGAAAAAAGTTCTTTATTTAATGTTCCTGCAAATATCAAACTCATAATAAAAGTCAATATATCTGCAGCGCTTTGAGCTAATACTATTCCATTAAAACCCATAAAAGCTTTGAAAAT
>JAWOEG010000042.1:0-7416 GCA_046482875.1 Eubacteriales bacterium
AGTTATTTTAATTTTTCTATAATATATAGTATAATATCTAATAATAGTATTAAATGTTTAAAATTAAATTTTCTTTACTTTAAATAATTTTTTTATTGATAAAGCATTTAATAATGTATTAAGATAAACTTTTTAAAAAAAATGCCGATATAAATAAAAGAAACAAAATAATTTTATAAAAGATAATATTTTTAAAGTCAATAAAAATTCTTATTTAAAATTTTTCGTTTTTATGGACTATTTTTTTAATATAAAAAGGAGATAATTATGTTATATAATTCATTGTTAAAAGAAATGAAACTTACTAAAACAGGCGATCATATGGTTTTGTTATATGATGACAAAGATGTCTTAACTAATGTTGATGCAATAGCATCATATATTACTTCAAGAATAATTAGAAATGAGAAATGTTTTTATATTTCTGGAGACATGAATGAAGAAATGATTTTGAACAAGCTTAAATCTTCAATAGAGCTGGAAAAAGTCATAGAAAAAGGACAATTATCAATTTTACAAAAAAGTGATGCATACTCTAAGGAAGGAAAATTCAATCCTAATAAAATGATAAAACTTCTAAAAAAACTAGCAATTGAGGCAGTTGAAGAAGGATACAGTGGATTTGCTATTACCGGGGAAATTAGCTGGGTATTAGAATATGAAGATGGATTTCAAAGGATAATGGATTATGAATATATGCTAAACGATGAAATATTTGGTAATTATCCTGTGTCAGCCATATGTAGGTATAATAAAAATAAATTTTCAAGTAAAATGATTAAAAATATTATTGAAGTACATCCAATTATTATTTACAAGGGGAAAATTCACGAAAATCCTTTTTATACGGAAATAGCAGATACAGAAAAAATAGATATAGAAAAATATCAAGTAGAATCTATGCTTAATAATATAAATGATTTTAGCCATACAAAAAGTCGGTTTCATTTTGAAATCGAAAAAAAAGAAAAAGAATATCAAGAACTTCAATTAAATTTATTGGAAAATATTATAATTACAGTAACAAGCTTGCTTGAAATACATGATGAATACACAAATAATCATAGCCAAAATGTTGCAAATATAGCAAAATCAATTGCAGAAGCCATGAATCTTTCACAAGAAAAGATTAATCAAACATATTACTCCGGCCTGGTACATGATATAGGCAAGACTTTAATACCAAGGGAAATAATAAATAAAAAAGGAAGACTTACCGAAGATGAGTTTAAGATAATAAAAGAGCATCCAATGTACGCCTATAAGGCATTGTTAACCTCTAAAGAATTAGATCATATTGCAAAAGTTGTTGTACAGCATCATGAAAGAATAGATGGCAAAGGATATCCTTTAGGATTAAAAGGGGATGATATTCTTGTTGAATCAAGAATACTATCCATAGCTGATGCATATGATGCTATGACTTCTAATCGTCCATATAGAAAAGCTTTAACAAGAGAAGAAGCATTTGCTGAAATAAGAAATAATTTTGGCAAACAATTTGATTCGGATATTGCAAATATAGCCATAGAAGAAGTTCTGTAAGATTAAATAATTTTTTATTGTTTGACCAATAGGAATTATTATAATTAGCCTTAGAAAATGTATTTATTATACAAGGAGACAGGTATGAGTGTTAAATCTAAAGAAAATCAAATGTCAAAATTAAATAAATATGCTAGGCAATATATCGAAGACTACGAGAACAAGGTAGATTATGAAAAAGTTACTAAACAGATGAAAGACTTTTCTGGTGCTGAATATGTAATGTTTAATATTTTTGACGAGAAGGGAAAAGATTTTACTCTAGTTGGTTTTGAAGGGAATAAAAAAAACATAGAAAAGGCAATGAATATTATTGGATACAATATAATAGGTAAAAAATTTAAGTATGAAGAAGGTAGAAATGAGAAGTTTGAAAAATCTATTGTTACAAAAGTAGAATCTCTAAAAGCTTTAGTGGGTAATGCATTACCGAAAGCAGTTATACCAATAATTGAGAAAGTTTTTAAAATAGAGAGTATTTTAACAGTAAGAATAACAAAAGATGAAAAGACTATAGGTAATTTTACTTTGCTTTTTTCTAACCATCAAAACAGAAATGATAATGAAATGTTAAAGCTTTTTGCATCACAGGTAGGACTATATATATCAAAAAAAATAAATGAATTAAAAATCGAAGAAACAAAAGAGCGATTAGAAAATATAATAAAGGGAACAAATGTAGGTACTTGGGAGATAAATCTTAAAACTGGTGAATCAGTCATTAATGAAAGATGGGCTGAAATGATAGGGTATAAACTTGAAGAGATATTGCCAGCAACTAAAGAAAAAAGAGAAAAATTAATACATCCGGATGATTTAAAAAAACTTCAAAGAGTGTATCAAAAAGCACTTAATAAAGAAATAGAATATTATGATATTGAATTTAGAAAAAAACATAAAAATGGAAAATGGATATGGGTGAATGCAAGGGCAAAAGTTACAAAATGGGGTGAAGATGGTAAAGCTCAATTTATAAGTGGAGCACTCATAGATATAACACAAAAAAAACAATATGAACAAAAAATCATTAATATGAAAGAAAGACTAGAAAATATAATAGAAGGTACCAATGTAGGAACCTGGGAAAGAAATTTACAAACAGGTGAAGCTACTATAGATGAAAGATGGGCTGAAATCTTAGGATATAAAATAGAAGAACTCTTACCTATGAATACTAAATTATGGCAAAGCCTTATTAACAATGATGATTTAGAAAAAACTGAAAAGGAAGTTCGAAAATTAATCAATAAAGAAATAGAATACTATGATGTAGAATATAGGATGAAACATAAAAATGGAAAATGGATATGGGTGAATGGTCGGGGTAAAATAACAAAATGGTCAAAAGATAGAAAACCTATATCAATTAGTGGTACGACAATGAACATAGCAGAAAAAAAAGAGAAGCAAGAAAAAATAGAATACCTGAGCTTTCATGATCCCCTTACTGGTTTATATAACAGAAGGTATATGCAGGATTCAATTAAGAGATTAGATACTAGTAGAAATATACCTTTTTCTATTATTGTAGCGGATATAAATGGCCTTAAACTTACAAATGATGCCTACGGACATGAAATGGGAGATAAACTACTGTTAAGCGCTTCAGAAATACTTAAAAAATCATGTAGAAAAGAAGATATAATATGTAGGGTTGGTGGAGATGAATTTGTTATACTTCTTCCCAATACTGATGAGAAAAGCACTGAAGAAATTATTGAAAGAATTAAAGACGAATCAAGAAGTACTAAGTTGGAATCAGTTATAATATCATTGGCTATAGGAGCTTCAACTAAAAATAAAGAAGAAGAAACCATATTAACCATATATAAAGAAGCAGATAATAATATGTATAAAGATAAGATAAAACACGGAAGGATGATGAGAAGTAAAACCATAGAAACACTTTTAGTTAATATAAATAACAAATATGATAACGAGCAAATACATACTGAAAGGACATCGCAGTACTGTGAAAGTATATCAAAAGCCATGAAATTAAGTGAACAAGAAATACAAGATGCCAAAATAGCAGGGGTATTACACGATATTGGTAAAATTGTAGTTTCTCCTAACATATTAAATAAAAGTGAAAAACTAAAGGATAAAGAATGGGGAGAAATAAAAAGACATCCTACCATTAGCTATCAACTACTAAAAAATGTGGACGAATATGCTCACCTAGCTGAAGCTGTATTATACCACCACGAAAAGTTGGATGGTTCTGGTTATCCAGAAGGATTAAAAGATAAAGAAATACCCTTGCTATCCAAAATAATTGCAGTAGCAGATGCATATGAAGCAATGACAGCTGATAGACCCTATAAGGATATTAAAACAAAAAAAGAAGCAATAGAAGAATTAAAAAAATATTCAGGAAGTCAATTTGATAAAGATATTGTAGATGTATTTATTAATGATGTTTTGTGATGTTATAAAAGTGAATAATAGCAAATAATTTTAATAGATATTGCACAGGTTAGTAGAAGAAAGACTAACAATATGATAATATATAATACATAATTATTAACAAAACATATAATTACTGCTAATTACAAACTTAAGATCTAAAAAATGGATATTTAATAGATGGGGGTATTTAGATGCTCGAAGAAGATTTAATTAAAGAACAAAAAAAAGAATTAGAAAGAAAGAATAATGAGATTAAAAATACAAAAGACGAGCTGGAAAAAATATTTGAAGGAACCCAGGACAATATGTTCTTAGTTAAAGTTAAAGATGATAATGCTTTTGAGTATGTCAGGAGTAATAAAGCTCATCAAATATCTACCGGAATTCCCCTAGAAGAGATTAGAGGTAATAATCCAATTGACCTACTAGGAGATGAATTAGGAAATATAATTAAAGGAAACTTCATAAAATGTTTGAAATCTAAGGAGCATATGGTCTATGAAGAAATAGTTTCCTTGCCATCGGGTAAGAAAATATGGAATGTTTCTCTAACGCCACTAATTAAGAATGGTAAAGTAACTCATATCATAGGATCAAGACAGGATATTACATCTAGAAAAGAAGCAGAAAATAATCTTAAAAAAAGTAGAAAAAGACTGAGAAGTATTATAGAGACAACACAAGACGGATTTTGGATTATAGGAAAAAATCAACGAATAGTTGATGTTAATGAAGCTTACTGTAATATGACAGGATATACTAGAGAAGAATTATTGAACTTAACAATTTCTGATTTAGATTATTCTGATTCTCCAGGTGAAGTAAAAAAAAGAATAAAAATCATATTAGATTTAGGACATCAAATATTTGAAACTAAACACGTTAAAAAAAATGGAGAAGTATTTGATGTTGAAATATCTGTTTCATGTTTAAATAAAAATCCCATTGAAATGTTGTGTTTTTGTCGAGATATAAGTTCTAAAAAACAAGACAAACAAAAGCTTATTGATGTAAAAGAAAGATTAGAAAATATTATCGAAGGAACTGATGTAGGAACTTGGGAACGAAATTTGCATACTGGAGAGGCAACTATTGATAAAAAATGGGCGGATATGCTGGGCTATAAACTAGAAGAACTTTCACCAATGAATACAGATGCTTGGCGAAACCTTATTTATACTGATGATTTAGAAAAAGCAGAAGAAGAAATTCAAAAATTAATCGATAAAGAAATTGAACACTATGATGTTGAATTTAGGATGAATCATAAAAATGGAAAATTAATATGGGTAAATGGAAGGGGTAAAATTACAAAATTATCTCCTGAGGGGAAACCTCTATTAATTAGTGGGACAACTATGAATATTTCAGAGAGAAAGGAAGCAGAAGAAGAATTAATACATTCTCACGACTTGATTAAATATATACTAAAACATAATACTTCTGGAGTAGCTGTTCACGACAAAGATATGAAATATATGTATGTTAGCCAGAGATATTTAGATAGATATAAAATAGAAGAAAAAGATGTAATAGGCAAACATCACTACGAAATATTTCCAGATTTACCTCAGAAGTGGAGAGATGTACATAAAAGATCATTAAAGGGAGAAGTTATAAGTAAGGATGAAGATCCATATTATAGAGAAGATGGTAGCATAGTTTGGACTAAGTGGGAGTCGAGACCTTGGTACGAAAAAGACGGTAGTATAGGTGGTATAATAATTTACACAGAAGTAATAACAGATCAGAAAGAGATGGAAGCAAAAATATACAAAGAAAGAGAGCAATTTAAGACGACACTTTTGTCAGTAGGTGATGCAATTATATCAACAAACAAACAAGGTGAAATTAATGTTATGAATAATGTAGCCGAAAATCTAACTGGATGGAAAAAAGAAGAGGCTTGTGGAAAACCTCTCGAGGAAGTTTTGAAAACAATAAATGAATTTACAAGAAAAGAAAGTCAGAATCCTGCTAAAAAAGCCTTAGAACTTGGCAAAGTAGTAGAAATGGAAAATCATACTATATTAATTTCAAAAGATGGAAAAGAAATACCTATTGAAGATAGTGCAGCTCCAATTAAAGATAGAGATGATCAAATAAACGGAGCTGTTATAGTATTTAGGGATTTTACTGAAAAAAGAGAAAAACAAAAAGAAATAGAATATCTTAGTTTTCATGATAATCTTACAGGGCTTTATAACCGAAGGTATATGGAAGATTCTATAAAAAGATTAGATACCAATAGAAATTTGCCACTTTCTATAATAGTTGCAGATGTAAATGGACTTAAACTAACAAATGATGCTTACGGCCATAAAATGGGTGATAAACTCTTAAAAGTTGTTGGTAAAATATTAAAGAAATCATGCAGACAGGAAGATATAATATGTAGGGTAGGTGGAGATGAGTTTCTGATACTTTTACCAAATGTTGATGAAAAAAAATCCGAAAATATTATAGAGAGAGTAACAAAGGAGTCTCAAAGTACTAAACTTGATTCAGTAATAATTTCCCTGGCCTTAGGATCATCAACTAAAAACAGTAAAAACAAAAATATATTGGAAGTATACAAAGAAGCAGATAACAAAATGTACAAGAACAAACTTAAGTATGGAAGAATAATGAGAAATAAAACTATAGAAACAGTTTTAATTAATTTAAATAATAAATATGATAATGAGCAAATTCATACTGAAAGAGTTTCTCAATATTGTGTAAGTATAGCTGAGGCCATGAACTTAACCAGCAAAGAAATTGAGGATGCTAAAATAGCTGGAGCCCTTCACGATATTGGAAAAATTGTAGTATCACCAGAAATATTAAATAAAAAAAGCGGTTTAAATGAAGATGACTGGGAAACAATAAAAAAACATTCTGCTACAAGTTATCAACTTCTAAAAAGTGTTGACGAATATGCTCATTTAGCAGAAGCTGTACTTTATCACCATGAAAGGTTGGATGGTTCTGGTTATCCAGAAGGATTAAAAGATAAAGAAATACCCTTGTTATCTAAAATAATTACTGTAGCAGATGCTTATGAAGCTATGACAGCTGATCGTCCTTATCAAAGAAAGAAGAATAAATTGGAAGCAGTAGAAGAATTGAAGAAATATTCAGGAATTCAATTTGATAAAGATATTGTTGAAATATTTACCAGTAAAGTATTATGATTTATAATAAAAACAATAATTAAAAAAATTTTGGCACCGACAGTACTGTCGGTGCCAAAATAAAAATTAAAAATAGTTTTTATCAAATTTCTAAATATATATTTTTCTTGACTATTTTATATACTACTAAAACACCTAAAATACCTATTCCGATTACTACAGTAGAGATTATTGAAGTATAAGTAATCTCAGCAGATAATCTTTTGGATAATATTCCTATAAAGGCCCAAACTACAACAAGAGTGTAAAAAATATCTTGTTTTTTCAATGCAAATATACCTCC
>JAWOEG010000007.1:0-7260 GCA_046482875.1 Eubacteriales bacterium
TCTCAATTTACGTTTTGATAAAGCCATTGAATACTACGAGTCATTTTACGAACAACTAACCCGTAAAGCCCTATCGCATCATTTATCGGGTTATTGATGAAGATGTCTACGTCGTGTTGATTGATGAAGGCAGGCGCGACATGCAATCCTTACTGCACCAGCCGGCGTTGCAGTTCTTTTTCAGGAATTCCATTAATTCCCCATTTGTGCGACTCAAACATCGCATTTATTATTTCTGTTTCGGTAAAATACCTGTGTTTATCACTCATTTCCACACCCAATCCCAAATATTAATAGGGATTACTATAAATACTACAAAAATTAGAAACCCTAGTAACATAGGGATAGCCAATATTCCTTGAAGTACTGTCTTAATAGGATTATCTTTTTTAGTAGGCTTTATAAACTTAGTTTCTAATCTATGGTCGTAGTTCATTCATGATTATACCCCACATCATCATATACAGGCATATCTAGTCCATTAGCCCACAAATCTAGTTCTACTCTCCTTGCAGGATCATAACTGTGTCCGTATAATTCCATATATTGACTTTGTGCAGCATTAAAATTAGCTTTTCTTTGTTCGCAGTCAGGATTGTCCTGAACTTCCTTATACGCTCCATCCATAAGCGCTTCTAGTCTTGCTTTTTTCATTGTTCCTCCTCCATGTTCATTTCTCTATCTTCAATCAACTCCTTCAATATTCTCCTAAATGCAACAATCTTACTACTATCAGCAGTTTTACTTAATGCTTCTTGTAATCTTGGGACTAAAGTTTCGTTTGAGGTCCATTTTTTATCAAGTCTTTTATGTGCGTTATCAACCGAAAGATTTCCCGTTTCCACATATATTTGGCAATTTGTTTTTACTTCTAGTTTCATTTTTTAAAACACCATCTATATTTGATTTCGTCAGGGAATACTTCTCCATCATCTATTAGATTATTATACCCTGCAGTTATTAGCGAGTCTTTATATTTTCCGATTACTGCATGAAGGACATTACCTCTCCCATTATCGAAAACAATTACATCCCCCAGTTCAACTTCTGCAAAAGTAACATCTTCTGCCCAATAATCATCCCCATCATAGAGGAAAGGCTGCATACTTATGCCTTTAACATTCTTCCTAAGTTCAGCATTTCTTCCGCAGATTCTTTCAGTTCTTGGGTAATATGTCATATACTTCTCATAATTATTAGTATAAGTCCTGTTCTCAGTAATATTCCTAAAATAAGTATGTTCATTAGTTACATTATACTCGTTATATGTATTACAAATAAGAGGCTTGGTTTCTATTGTTTGTTCTGCCATCATATATCCCATAAGGCCTGACACCGTTAAAGCTGTGAATAAAAGCATAAAATCATACCAGTCCATTATAACCTCCTCTGCATATCAATATGCTGTTGACACATACAAGGTTCAATACCTATTATTTTAGCCCTTAAACAGTTAGGGCAATCTTTTACTTCTTGCCAATACCATTTGGGTAATTGAGGATTCATTTTCTTGCCTCGATATTTTGTCGTATTGTACGTCTTTGATTTCGGAATAATTCCCAAAAATCTTGTTCTGCTTGTTTTTCATCCGCATTTGTTATTAATTTTTCCATTTATTCCTCCGTTATTAATGATTTTTTTATGAATTCTTTTCTGCCATCATTAAAACTAATACCATCATAATAAGGCGTATAAGAATCAGAAGTTCTATCAATTTCCTCCGTTACTCCTTGCTCCGCTAATTTAACAGTTATCATTTTTTTAGAAAAAACTTTTACTTTAGACTTCTTACAATACCTAACGTACTCCCTGTAAAAATCATCTTTTTTAATTTTTCTATCGTATTCAATTTTGCATTGGTCTAAAATAAATGCGTTTAGACTATCACTTTTTCTAATCCAAAGGCTCATAACTTCTTTTGGAGTATATTTATATGAAAAATTTTTATTTTCAATTAGTCGGTGTAAACCCTCCAAAGCCCAATTAAGAAGACCTTGCATTTCTTTTTCAGTTGTAATTTCTTCCAAAATATCAGGGTTTTTAATCTTTAAAAATTTCTTCTCCTTCTTATTTGCAGCAGCATAGACCTCTTTTGATACAAAAGTATAAGGAAACTCTAATAAAATCCAACGTTCCCAAAAAGCGTTCTTAGTGTCTCTAGTTATGGGAAGCTCATTAGCTCCAAATATAAGCTTTGCATAATTTACAAACTCTATCGGATTTTTATACTTTCTATCCGCAGTAATTAAATCTCTACCTGACAAAGCTTTGAGCATCGAAGTATTCTTTAATTGAGAACTATTTATATCTATTGAAATGTTGGCTAGTTTTCCATATAATTTACTTGTCATACTATTTCCAGGGTCTTCAAATATACTAGGCTGTAGACTTGTTGTATTTTTTGCACCAATAAAAATCTTCATCAATTCAGCAGCTTTACTTTTACCATTTCTACCCTCGCCTAAAAACATAAAACATTTCTCAAATCTGTAATCTCTTAGAAGTAAATACCCAAAAATCTCTTGCATTACTGGAAAATCTTTATCATCTCCAAGTATATCTTGAAAAAAATGTTTTATTTTAGGACAATCAACACTAGGATCGTACTCTATTTCAATCTTAGAAAAAAAAATTACTTCCTTAGAAAAAGGCTGTATTTCTCGAGTAAAGATATTAAGAAGACCTTGTTTCACTGGGACTAAATGTGTATTATTATTCTCAAAAAAACTTTTTTCATCTATATAATTGTCGGCAATAATCTTATCAATAACTAGCGAATAAATTATATTAGAATAATTCTCCTTTAAAATTATCCTCGTAAATTCTTGAACATAAGAGGCACCTTCTGGAACGTATATCCCATTTTTATACATCCATATCTCTCTTTTTTCATCGTTTCTTATAGAATAAAATTTTGCGTTATTTGATAATTCTTCAGACAAATATTCCGAAACTGCAGCCTTTTTCTCGGAAACTGGACCTTTACCCGCCAGTATAGACAGGACTAAATCTTGACCTGACTTTATTTGATTTGGACTTAACCCAAAAATAGTTTTATGTTCTTTAATAAACTCCTGATAACTTAGTCTGCTAATTTCAATCATTGATTCCCTTTGTTCGTAATCAGACAACCTCCTGCAACAAATATCTGCAAAATCATTTATTTCAGAAACAGTTTTAGGTGAAAAATATACTTCTAAAACCTTTCTTTTGTGATCATATTGTATATCCTTTTCATCAAAATTAGCTGATAGTACCTTATTTAGCCAATACACAAATGCATATAATATTTTAGAGTTTTTATTTTTCATATCAAATGCTTTAATAATTACACCAGAATCTTTTTCTTCAATAAAATTCTGATTAGTATATAAAAAAACATCCATAAAAGCTTGTTTTATTTCTTTTTTTAACATTATTCTTATTTTTCATTTATTTTCTTAATATTAATCTCTATGTGAGATCCTTCTTTTAAGTTTGCAGCTTCTACAACATTCTTCGGAATACTTACGAAAAAAGTACCGCTAGAAAACTGTTTTATCCTTACATATGCCTTTTTTTCTTCCATTTTCATATTTTTTCTAAAATCACTAAAAGTAATTATTATATATTTATTATATAACTTACATATAAATGTATTGTTTTTTGTGCAAATTGTAGTGGATGTAGTAGTTATTTGGATAAGTCCTTAGTAAAATCCTAAAAATCAAGACTTCTAGAAAAATGTACTACATTATTTTTGACTAATTTAGAACCAAAACATTTATATATTAGTAAACAAATGTGATTAACGGATGTGTTAAATACAAATGTTTTCAATCCAAAACAAAAAAGGTTTTACAGTAGGATCAGTTATTGCTGTAGTTATCGGTTTGGTTATGATTTTAGCTGTTGCTTACCCAATCGCTATTAACCTAGTTGATAATTTAAGTTTGACTGGAACTGATGCTCTTGTTGCTGGAACTGTTGGTACTCTACTTTTAGTAGGTGTAGTAGTTTTAGTTACTCGACTATATTCCGCATAAGGCTGAATCTTAAAACCAGCGTTACCAGGAGATTCGCACCTCCTGCTTTTATTTACCATGATAAAAAAAATAATAGCCGCAATAATTCTTTTATCCCTTACTTTTTCTGTTAATGCAATAATGATTCTCCCTACAAGTAATAATTTTACCGAAACCGACACCCTTCAAAGTGTAACTGATAGAGGGGCGAGTACTACTAATAGTATATCTATAGGTAATATGAGTTCTGCTCCTTCAAAATTATATATAGAATCTGAGGACTATAACGACTTCTTGAGGTTATATCGAGATAATGATATTGGAGGAAGATTGACTTGGGGGATTACTCCTTCTTCTGATGTTACTGATTACTCTACATCGAATGCTTTAAGAGTTTTAGGCTCGAATGACAATTTTGAAACAATTTCAAGCGCAATTAGTTTTCTCGAAGATAACTCAATTAGTGCAGAAGGAGGTATTTATATGGGGGATCGAGCAGGATTTACTCAAGGGCAATTTAGAAGATCTAGGTTTAACTCTGATTATGAAGGTATGATTATAGGCGACCCTGCTGGGACTTCAACAGGTGTTCAAGATGATAATAGTGCGAGTTTAACTTTGATGACTGAGCGAAGTGGTGGTGAACTACAAATAAGCGGTAGAACTCCTACGATTGTGCAACATGTAAGGCGTAATCCTTCGACAGGTGGTCTTGCTTTTTCACCCTTTGAATTGTACGCTGATGGGACTAGTCAGGGTAATTCGCCTGATCTGCTTGGTAGACTTGCTGTAAGAGGTAATTTTGGAAGCCCCTCAGAACTTTACCTTATAGGCTTCATAACTCAAAATCTTGACAGCTCCACTTGGTATAATCGACATAATTTTGCGGTTGGTCAATATGGTCAGTCAATAATTAACCCTGATGGGGAAGATATCATTGAACTAGGGCAATCGGATTCTACTCATGGTCTTGTAGTAGTTAATGATGGTGCTTCAATTAATGGAGACTCCCAGTTTGTTGATGACTTGCTTGTCGAAGGAGATGCCGACTATAGAGGCAATATGAATGTAGATGGGGCATTTACAATCGATACGGATGCAATTAAAATAGGTCAAAGCGGTGTAGGTAAAGGTGGGTATGTAAGAATCAATGATGGTGATGGTAATCGTGCAGGTATTCTAAGAGGGTATGCTGTTGATGGAGTTCAGTTGTCACTAGGTATTGGAGGAATTGAAGTGCATGGTAATGCTAACATAACAGGGAACATATCTACAGAAGGCACCATATCAGGCGATAGCTTAGCAGGGACTTACACAGGAGGTTCTGCTTATGTGTGCGTATATAATAATGGAACTTTATATGCTTCGGAGAGTGCGTGTCCATGAATAAACTATTATTATTTATAGGAATGTGTATTTTAATTACAACAGCAGTATCTGCTGCAGATAGCTGTAGAGTTAATGAAGTTTGTACTTGGTACGCTGCAGGCAATTCTGCAACTAATAATGTAAGCCTAACAATTAAAGATAATACAGGGACTGATGTATATACTAATGTAAATATGACTAACATAGGTAATAATATTTATGCTTTTAATTCTAATATAACTAATACAGGTCAATACGTTGGTATTGCTCAGTTTTATAATTCTACAGGTTTTCAAGGCACATCTGAGGAAACCAAAGATATATATACAGAAGAGGCGAATACAAATTTAACAATGATAGCTCAAGTACTACAACCTTTTTTAATTTTCCTAATAGGTGCGGTAATATTATTGCTTGGCTTGTTTACAAAAGAGAGAGATGGATTTATTTATAATATATTTGCTGGGACTTGGTGGCTAGGCAGTTCTGCCTATATGCTATACTCAGGGACTGTTATAACATCTATCTTTTATGTAATGCTCGGCTTTGTTACTATTTATTTTGGAATTAGTAAATTAGGTGCAGAATAATGGAATATGAACCCCAAGATGCGATTAACGCAATAGAAATAGAAAGTAGGCTAATCGAACCTGATATGCTTACTAATGATGATAAGGGAATAAATCGAAACCTGCAATTAGGAAATATACACAGGAACGATTTATTTCGCTTACAAGCACTAGAAGAACATAGCATGATTCTTTCTAAAATACCTAAATCTTTAGGTGGAGATATATTTGAAAAGTGGTCCAAAGATACAAGACTAAAGAAACATCACTTTTTAGTGTTGAGTGGAAGTCGAGAAGGATTTGTTAGAAAAATGTCTAGAACTAGCATTCAAGAAGCTAGTATGCAAAATAAGAAAGAAGGCCTGTTCCAAGGTCTAATGAAACCCAAGAGGAATAATTAAATGGTATCAGTAATAGAATTAATAAGTAGTCCGTTATTTATTGTAACGTACTTGTTTGCAGTCGTATCTACAATGATCTTAGTATTTAGCTTTAAGTATGCTTTATTTGGAGTCAAGGCATTTTTTAAAAAAATGTCTGGGCGTTATGGTTTGTTATGGCTAAAAACTCCTGGTGGTAATATTAAGTTTCCTCCGTACTTTGCAGATATGGAAAAGACTGAGGTCACTATTAAAAAGAAAGGAATTACTAAACAGTTCCCAATTTCAAGAAGTGATTTTGATGAAGGCAGATTTTTTGGTTTTCCTTTTTGCATTAAAGACCATGATGATGTAATTAAAACTTATGGTTTATATGCTCAAGCTATTGATGAGAACTACAAGCCTCTGTTTCATAAATTTATTAAAGATAACAAAGAGTTTGAAACCAACATACCTATACTAACTAAAGAGAAGTCTGCGAATCTAGTTGACCCTGAGTTAATACATGGGATGATTGCAAAAGCAGGTATTTTAGATAGCCTAAAAGAACTATTTGATAAAAATAAAACTTTGTTGTACGTTATTATTGCAAGTATTGCAGTAAGTGGTATTGCATTATATGTTGCGTATGAAAGTTATACTATGCTTCAAAACATTATACCTGTAATACAAGATATACAAGGACAAATAGCTGCACAGAATGCAGGGTCTATGGTTCCTGCCCCTTGAGGATAAAATGACTAAAATCGGAAAAGAAAAGAATATGAGTGGCAATTCAGAATTAGTGCTACAAATTAAAGAAGATGGAAAAAAATTAGATGAACTGACAGTTAACATGAAATACATACAGGCAAATCTTATAAGCCTGACTGTTGCTAATTTATACCTTAAAGAAAATCTTGGAGAGGCACATAAGAAGCTAAAAGAAACATCCTCGGT
>JAWOEG010000062.1:0-2955 GCA_046482875.1 Eubacteriales bacterium
GAAGGAAGTGGTGTAGCAAAATTCTTGAGCCTACGAACAGAAACTTGATAAGGCGATTAGGTGGGTGAGGTTGCAATTCAAACTTAAGCCCAAAAGGTAAACGTAAACCAAAGTTGTAAATCAAGAGGTTGTGGAATGAAAGATTAGAGTCTTACCCTGGGAGACCCTACCCACATATCAAAAGATATGGTCGAAAAAGGTTTAGGGAGGGAGTCAGATGAAGTCATAGTAGGTATAAAAGCTGAAGGACTGAAACGATTTATAGTACAAATCGTTATTGATAAAATAATACATAAGCTAGAAATCTGAAGGACAAGAAGAGTAGGAACGTAACCGAGGGATAATGTCTGATTCAGAGGAGTGATATGTATAAATTTTGTAATAAACAGAGGAGTAAAAGCAATGAAATTAATAGAAGTGATTACAACAAGAGAGAACTTAAACAAAGCATATAAGAAAGTTATTGCAAATAAAGGTGCAAGTGGGATTGATGGAACAACAGTAGAAGAATTAGGGGACTACATTAAATCTAACAAAGATGATATTGTAAGTTCCATTAGAAACAGGAAATACTTTCCAAAACCAGTGCGAAGAGTATATATACCAAAAAGCAATGGGAAAATGAGACCACTTGGAATTCCAACTGCCCTTGATAGAACAATACAACAAGCAATAGCACAACCAATAACTGATATATATGAAGAAATATTTAGCGAAAACAGCTATGGATTTCGACCGAACAGAAGTTGTCATGATGCAATCAAACAAGCATTAAACTATTTAAATGATGGTCATGAATGGGTCATAGACATAGATATTGAACAGTTCTTTGATAAAGTAAATCATGACAAACTAATTCAAATTCTTAGAGAACAAGTAAATGACAGTGCAACATTAAACCTGATTCGTAAATACCTAAAAGCAGGAGTAATGGAGGAAGGACTAGTAAAAGCAACAGAGACAGGAGTACCACAGGGTGGACCATTATCCGTTGTATTATCAAACATCTATTTAGATAAGTTAGATAAAGAATTAGAGCAAAGAGGACATAGCTTCGTAAGATACGCAGACGATGTAATGATATTCACAAAAAGTGAAAAGGCTGCAAATCGTGTAATGAAGTCAATCAGTGATTGGATTTTGAGAAAATTATTTCTTAAAGTAAATGCAACAAAATCAAAAGTAGTCAGACCAACAAGGAGTAAATATCTAGGATTCACCTTTCTAAAACACGGTGGAAAATGGAAAGTAAAACCAACAAAAGAAAAGAAGAAAGCCCTATATGAAAAGATGAGCCAATACCTAAAAAGAGGTAAAGCAATATCACGTTCCTTAGTAGTAACAATAAAAAGGGTAAACAAAATGGTTGTTGGTTGGATAAACTACTTTAGAATTGGAATGATGAAAGGATTCATGGAAAAGTTTGGAGCATGGTTAAGACATAAAATAAGGGTAATTCTTATGAAACAATGGAAGAAACCTAAGACAATCTATAGGAACTTGACCTACCTAAATAGAAAGTATAATAATGGATTCAATCACGAAGCTATTTATAAAGTTGCAAACTCAAGACTTGGTTGGTACAAAAGATGTGGGATGAATGTAGTGAACTTTATTTTAAATCCAAATTTACTTGAAACAAAAATAAAGGATGGAGCATATTTGCTCAATCCTTTACAATACTATCTAAGAAGTGTTGGAGTATAAATTGTAGAGCCGTATACGAGACCCGTATGTACGGTTCAATGAGAGGGAAGTAATACTAGCTGTTATTTCTCTACTCTATTGTAATTGATATAGAAATATAATATAGTATTTATGATAGACAAAAAAATTAATTAGGGAGTTTTATAAATGAGTAAAGATAAATTTGTTATTATTGATGGAAACAGTATTTTATTTAGAGCATATTATGCACTGCCACCTTTTAAAAATAAGAAAGGTGTTTTCACAAATGCAGTATACGGATTTTTAACAATGCTGTATAAAATTATTGACGATTATCAACCAAAATATATCTGTGTAGCCTTTGATCCTGATAAACCTACATTTAGACATGAAAAATATGAAGACTATAAAGCAGGAAGAGCAAAAGCTCCAAATGAGTTAGTTATGCAATTTGGTATGATAAGAGATGTTTTAGATAAACATAATATTGAATATTTAGAAATAGATAGTTATGAGGCGGATGATATTGCTGGTTCCTTAGCAAACAAATTCAAGGAAAAAGACATTGAAACATATCTAGTTACAAGCGACAAAGATTATTTGCAGCTTATTGACAAAGATATCACTGTTATATTAACAAAAACTGGAGTTACTAATATTGTTGAATTTGATGAAGATAAAATGAAAGAAGAGTATGGGATCACTCCTGATCAATTTGTAGATTTAAAAGCTTTAATGGGTGATAGTTCTGATAACATTCCGGGAGTATACGGAATAGGGGAAAAAACAGGACTTAAACTTTTAAAGAAATACGAAAATTTAGATGGAGTCTACGAAAATATTGACGAGATAAAAGGGAAAATGAAAGAAAGACTCGAAAAAGAAAAAAGCCAGGCATATTTAAGCTATACCTTAGCAAAAATAATAAAAAATTTACCGCTGGATTATGATTTAGAATTCTTTGAATATGTAGAAGCAGATAAGAAGGAATTATTAAAGCTATATGATGAATATGAATTTAAAAAGCTTAAAGATAGATTCAAAGAAAGTGCACAACTTACTTTTGGAACTGATGACATTAAAATTAAAGAAAAAGAAAAAGATGTGAAGGAAATACCTGAAGCAAAAGAAATAAAAATAAAAGAATTAAAAAACAAAATAAAAGAAAAGAAACAATTCGGATTCAAATTTTTGTATAATAATGAAAGATTGTACTATTCAAACATAGTTTATGCTGGATTTATAGTAGATTAGGAAGTATTTTACATGAAAGAAGATATAATTGAT
>JAWOEG010000044.1:0-6302 GCA_046482875.1 Eubacteriales bacterium
TTGATAATGGAAGAAGAGGAAGACCTGTTACTGGTCCAGGCAATAGACCTTTGAAGTCACTATCGGATATGCTTAAAGGTAAGCAAGGTAGATTCAGACAAAATCTACTGGGTAAAAGAGTCGATTATTCTGGTCGTTCTGTTATAGTTGTTGGGCCAGAACTTAAATTTTATCAATGTGGGTTGCCTAAAAAGATGGCACTGGAACTATTTAAGCCTTTTGTAATGAAAAAATTAGTAAAAGATGATTTAGCCCATAATATAAAAAGTGCAAAGAAAAAGGTAGAAAGAATAGACTCGGAAGTTTGGGACGTTCTCGATGAGGTAATTAAGGGTCATACGGTTATGTTAAATAGAGCCCCTACACTTCACAGACTTGGAATACAATCTTTTGAACCTGTTCTAGTTGAAGGAAAAGCTATTAAGCTACATCCTTTAGTATGTACAGCTTATAATGCTGACTTTGATGGAGACCAAATGGCCGTACATCTTCCTTTATCAGAAGAGGCACAAGCAGAATCAAGATTCTTAATATTATCTATTAACAATATACTTGCACCGAAGGATGGAAAACCGATAACTACTCCAACACAGGATATGGTATTAGGAAGCTATTATTTAACATTAGAGGTGAAAGGTTCAAAGGGAGAAGGTAGAGTATTCTCGAGTTATGATGAGTTAGTAATGGCTTATTCTGACAAACAGGTTAACCTACATGCAAGAGTCAAGGTTTTGATGAAAAAAGATAAAACAGACAGAGGTAAGTTAGTTGAAAGCACAGTGGGTAGATTTATTTTCAATGAAAACATACCCCAAGATTTAGGATATGTAGATAGAACTGAGGACCAGTATTCTTTAGAAATAGATAAGTTGGTAGCTAAAAAAGACCTCAGTGACATAGTAGATAAAGTGTTTAGAAAGCATGGAAATACAAAAACGGCACAAGTACTAGACAAAATCAAAGAAATGGGCTTCCATTATTCAACTATTGGTGCTATGACAATAGGTGTGTCAGACATAGATGTACCTGAATCTAAGGTAGAGATGATAAAAGATGCTGAGAGAAAAGTTCTTGAATACGAGAGAAAGTACAGAAGAGGAATTTTAACTGACGAAGAAAGATATGAGAATGTAATAAAAATATGGCACAAAACTACAGAAAGATTGACTGAAGAGCTTATGGATAATTTAGATGAATTAAATAATCTGTATATAATGTCAAAATCTGGAGCTAGAGGAAGTCGTAACCAGATAAAACAGCTCGCTGGAATGAGAGGCCTTATGGCAAATGCTGTGGGACATACTGTAGAAATACCAGTTAAATCAAACTTTAGAGAAGGACTTAGTGTTTTGGAATTCTTTATTTCATCTACAGGGGCAAGAAAAGGATTAGCCGATACAGCTCTTAGAACAGCCGATTCAGGATATTTAACTAGAAGATTAGCAGATGTTAGTCAAGATGTAATCGTGAAAGAAGAAGATTGTGGAGCGAAAGAAGGACTTGAAGTAGAAGCATTTATAGAAAACGGAAAAGAAGAAATAGAAAATCTTTACGATAGAATTGTAGGAAGATTTGCTTTCGAAGATATAATTCATCCTGAAACTAAAGAAGTAATCGTTAATAAAGACAAAATGATTTTAGAAGATGATGCTGATAAAATAGTTAAATCTGAAATTAAAAAAGTTAAAATAAGATCTGTACTTACATGTGATACGGAAAATGGTGTATGTACCAAGTGCTATGGAAGAAATTTAGCTACGGGTAAACTAGTAAATGTTGGCGAAGCAATAGGATTTATTGCTGCTCAATCAATAGGTGAACCTGGTACTCAACTTACAATGAGAACTTTTCACACTGGAGGTATAGCTGCAGCAGCTGATATTACTCAAGGTTTACCAAGAGTAGAAGAATTATTTGAAGCCAGAAAGCCAAAAGGTCAGGCTATAATTTCAGAAATAGCTGGGAAAGTAAAAGTTAAAGAAACAGCAAAGAAAAGAGAAGTAACAGTAACTGATCAAGAGGACAAAAAAAGTAAAACATATACTATTCCATATGGAGCAGTTATAATGCTTGAAGATGGACAAACTATAGATAAAGGTGATAGAGTTACTTTAGGATCTATTAATCCGCATGATATTTTCAAGATCAAAGGAATCCAAGCTTTGCAACTTTATATTCTACAAGAAGTACAAAAAGTTTATAAAATGCAAGGTGTTGACATAAATGATAAGCATATAGCGGTTGTAATAAGACAGATGTTGAGTAAAGTTAAAATAAAAGGTCCAGGTGATACAGAATTATTACCAGGAACATTAGTAGCCTATGACGAATTTAACAAAGTAAATGAAGAGGCTGAAAAAAGAGGTGAAGAACCTTCTAAGGGAGATAGGGTTTTACTAGGAATTACAAAAGCTTCCTTAGCTACTGAATCTTTTCTATCATCAGCTTCATTTCAGGAAACAACTAGAGTTCTTACAGATGCAGCGATAAAAGGTAAAACAGACTATTTAAAAGGACTTAAAGAAAATGTAATTATAGGTAAACTCATTCCTGCAGGTACTGGCCTTAAGAAATATGAAAAAGTAATGATAAGAAAAGAAATACCCGAAAAGGAACTTGAAAAACTCAAGGATAAATTTAAAGAAGAGGAAAAGTAATTAGCGGTTGACATATGAATATGTTAGTGGTAAAATTATCGAGTGTCTAAATCATTGAACAATACAAAGGATTATATGCTTGCAAAAAGCATATAATCTTTGTGATGTTTAAGAGGTGAATAAGTGAAAGTTAATAAAAACAAAAATGTAATTGGCAAAAAACAGACCCAAAGGGCATTAATAAAAGATAAAGCAGTTTCCGTTTATATAGCTGAAAATGCAGACAGAAAAGTAGTGAAGGATATAGTGGAAATTAGCAATGAAAAAAAAATAGAAATAATATATGTAGATACTATGGAAAATTTAGGAAAAATGTTTGGGATTGACGTTAAAGCAGCAGTTGCTGCAACGCTGAGATAAAACAAAAAGCATAAGGAGGTGAAAAAATGCCAACAATCAACCAATTAGTAAAAAACGGTAGAAAGAAGTCAACTAAAAAATCAGATTCTCCTGCTCTTAACTATGGATTTAATAATCTTAAGAAAAAAAGAACTACTACTAATTCTCCACAAAAGAGAGGAGTATGTACGGCGGTTAAGACAGTAACACCTAAGAAGCCTAATTCAGCACTTAGAAAAATAGCGAGAGTTAGATTGACAAATCAAACAGAAGTTACAGCATACATACCGGGAATTGGACACAACTTACAAGAACATAGTGTTGTTTTAATAAGAGGCGGTAGAGTAAAAGACTTGCCTGGAGTTAGATACCATGTTGTAAGAGGTACGCTTGATACAGCAGGAGTAGAAGATAGGAAGCAATCAAGATCTAAGTATGGAGCTAAAAGACCAAAGTAATCTAGAAAATAATCGGCACACTATGCAGGTTATGAAAGCTGTATGGAAGCCTTCATAAATATAGATGCATTATGTGCACAGCGGCAAACATAAAGTTTGTCGAGTACCAGTGATCTAAATTTAATTGTTAAGGAGGGAAGCGTAGTGCCAAGAAAAGGACAAGCACCTAAAAGAGAAGTAATGGAAGATCCTATTTATAAGGATAAAGTAGTAACAAAACTAATAAACATGGTAATGCTTGATGGAAAAAGAGGTGTTTCACAAAAGATTGTTTATAAAGCTTTTGATATGATAGAGGAAAAAACTGAAGAAGATCCAAAAGAAGTTTTCTTCAAAGCATTAAACAACATAATGCCAGTATTAGAAGTTAAAGCAAGAAGAGTAGGTGGAGCAACTTATCAAGTACCTATAGAAGTAAGACCTGAAAGAAGACAAACACTTGGACTAAGATGGTTAGTTAAATATTCAAGAGCTAGAGGAGAAAACAAAATGAGTGAAAGACTAGCGAAAGAAATTTTGGATGCATCAAATAATGCGGGATCAAGTGTTAAGAAAAAAGAAGATACTCACAAAATGGCAGAAGCGAATAAAGCATTTGCTACTTTCAGGTGGTAATAAAAAACGTAAGCAGATAGGAGGAAAATTGTGAGAGAATATCCTTTAGAAAAATCAAGGAATATTGGAATAATGGCCCACATTGATGCAGGAAAAACTACATGCACCGAAAGAATTCTTTATTACACAGGAAGAATTCATAAATTAGGTGAAACGCATGAGGGAGCATCTCAAATGGACTGGATGGAACAAGAGCAGGAAAGAGGAATAACAATAACTTCCGCTGCAACCACTTGTTATTGGAAAAGTAATAGAATAAATATAATAGATACACCAGGACACGTTGATTTCACAGTTGAAGTAGAAAGATCTCTAAGAGTATTAGATGGTTCGGTAGCTATATTTGATGCAAAAAATGGAGTTGAACCTCAGTCGGAGACAGTATGGAGACAGGCTGACAAATACAATGTACCGAGAATATGTTTTGTAAATAAAATGGACAAGACTGGAGCAAATTTTTATTACTCAGTTAATACAATGGTTGAAAGATTGAAGGCGAATGTAGTTCCTATTCAGATACCAATTGGAGCAAGCGATGATTTTACTGGAATTATAGATTTAGTAGAAATGAACGCTAGGATATACAAAGATGAATTAGGGCAAAACATAGAAATAACAGATATACCAGATGAATACAAAGAAAAAGCAGAAGAATATAGAGAAAAACTTTTAGAATCAGTAGCTGATCATAATGATAAGTTGCTTGAGAAATTCTTAGAAGGAGAAACTATAGAAACTGAAGAATTAAAAAGTGCTATAAGAAAAGCAACTTTATCAGTTGATATAATACCAGTGTTATGTGGTTCAGCATACAAAAATAAAGGAGTGCAACTTTTACTAGACGCTATAGTAGATTATATGCCAGCACCTACAGATGTAGCAGCCATTAAGGGACTATCAATGGATGGGGAGAAAGAAATGTTTAGAAAATCGTCAGATGAAGAACCTTTTTCCGCATTAGCCTTTAAAGTAATGTCAGATCCGTACGTAGGTAAATTAACTTTCTTTAGAGTTTATTCAGGAGTAATCGAATCAGGAAGTTATGTTTTGAATTCAACTAAAAACAAAAGAGAAAGAGCAGGAAGAATACTGCAAATGCATGCAAACTCTAGAGAAGATAGAGATGAAGTATACTCAGGTGATATAGCAGCAGCAGTTGGTTTCAAACAAACAACAACTGGGGATACTATATGCGATGTAGATGAACCTATAATATTAGAATCTATGGTATTTCCAGAACCTGTTATAGAAGTTGCTATCGAGCCTAAAACTAAAGCAGGACAGGAAAAAATGATTGTAGGATTGCAAAAATTAGCACAAGAGGATCCTACGTTTAGGACATACACAAATGAAGAAACAGGACAAACTATAATAGCAGGAATGGGTGAATTACACCTTGAGATTATAGTAGATAGACTACTTAGAGAATTCAAAGTTGAAGCTAATGTAGGAAGACCGCAGGTTTCATACAAAGAAACAATAACTTCAACAGCGGATGTAGATGTTAAATATGCTAAGCAATCTGGTGGTAGAGGGCAGTATGGACATGTCAAAATTATAATGGAACCCCTCAAACCTGGTGATGGATTCGTATTTGAGAACAAAGTAACTGGTGGAGCAATTCCAAGGGAATACATACCAAAAGTTGAAGAAGGGATTAAAGAGGCTTCAGACAATGGAGTTCTTGCAGGATATCCTTGTATAGACTTTAAAGTTACACTGTACGATGGTTCGTATCACGAAGTAGACTCAAGTGAAATGGCATTTAAAATAGCTGGAGCAATGGCCTACAAGGAAGCATCACTAAAAGCTAAACCAGCTATATTAGAACCTTATATGAAGGTTGAGGTATTAACTCCTGATGAATATCTGGGAGACGTGATGGGCGACATAAACTCTAGAAGAGGAAGAATAGAAGGATTTGAAGATAAAAATGGCATAAAAGTTGTTAATTCATATGTACCTTTAGGTGAAATGTTTGGATATGCAACAGACCTAAGATCAAACACTCAAGGTAGAGCCAACTATTCAATGCAATTTGACCATTATGAGAAAGTACCTGAATCAATTAAAGAAGAATTTTTAAAATAAATAAAAACCTAAGGAGGAAATAAGAGATGGCAAAGCAAAAATTTGAAAGAAATAAACCCCATGTAAACATAGGAACAATAGGACACGTAGACCACGGAAAAACAACACTGACAGCAGCAATAACAAGAGTATTAAACAACAA
>JAWOEG010000051.1:0-10157 GCA_046482875.1 Eubacteriales bacterium
AATAAATTTAACATTTTTTAACATATTTTCACTTGACTTTTTAAAAAGTATTTCAATAACTTTGTGTATGTTTTTATTAAAATTTTAAATTCAATGTTTTTCAAAGCCTATGTGATATAAGGAGGAAAAAATGGACAGATTTATTGAACTCGTAAACGTCGCAACAGGATGGGTATGGGGATTACCAATGCTTTTAACATTAGGTCTTGGTGGATTCTTCTTATCAGCTAGATTGGGATTTTTCCAAGTTAGGTATTTTCCATATATTATTAAGCAAACTTTTGGAAAAATGTTCACTAAGGTTGAAGAAGGAGAAGTATCTCCATTCGCAGCAGCAACAGCAGCATTAGCATCAACAGTTGGAGCTTCAAACATTATAGGTGTACCGGCAGCAATTATGTTTGGTGGACCTGGTGCAGTTTTCTGGATGTGGGTAATGGCATTCATGGGAATGGGCTCAAAATTCGTTGAAATCGTACTTGGATTTAAATACAGAGAAAAGAACGAAGAAGGCGAGTATGTTGGTGGACCTATGTACTATATGGAAAAAGGTCTAAACATGAAATGGTTAGGAATCTTCTTTTCATTCGTATTAATGTTAGAATTAGTACCAAGTATTATGGTTCAGGCAAACTCAGTTTCAGCTTCAGCTCTTGAAGCATTCAATTTGAACCCAGCTATCACAGGTGGAGTCACTTTAGTTTTAGTTGGACTAGTTGTTATTGGTGGAATCACTAGAATAGCAAAAGTTACAGAAAAACTAGTTCCATTTATGGCATTAGCATACTTTATAGGTGCAATGGTAATAGTAATAGTAAATATTGCAGAAGTACCTAGAGTATTAGGACTAATCTTTGGTTATGCATTTAGACCAATGTCAGCAGTTGGTGGATTCGCAGGTTCTGTAGTTGCAGCATCAGTTAGATGGGGAGTTGCAAGAGGTGTTTACTCAAACGAAGCAGGTATGGGTACAGCTCCGATGGCTCACTCTTCAGCAACAAACGATCATGCAGTAAGACAGGGATTCTGGGGAATGTTTGAAATCATAGTTGATACAATTATTATATGTTCAACAACAGCATTTGTTGTACTTTCATCAGGTGTATGGAATGCACCAGGAGCTATGGAAAATCCATCAGGATTACCAGCGGCAGCCTTTACTGAGTTTTACGGCCCAATTGGTGGAACGGTAGTTACCTTCTCATTACTATTGTTCGTTGTTTCTACACTAATAGTTATTATATTCTACGGTGAGAAGCAGGCAGAATTCTTATTTGGACTTAAATTCTCAAGAGTAATGAGATATGTATATCTTGCCTCTATATTTGTAGGAGCAATAGGTGGAGCTAAAACATTGTGGATTTTCCTTGATATAATGCTTGCGATGATTATATTCCCGAATATGCTAGCTCTGTTCTTACTACATGGGGAGGTAAAAGAATTAACTCAAGAATTCTTCTCTTCAGAAAAGTATTATCTTAAGGACATAGGTAAGGTAAAATAATTAAATAACATTAGTTAAATGATTAAAAAGCAACGGGTCTTGATAACAAGGCTCGTTGTTTAAATTTATAATATTTTTGAATTTTAATCTAAAAATCTTGCAATACATCTTTAATACTGATATTATATCTAAGTAATTTAAATAAGTGTTTTCTTGGTACCCACTTTAAAAAACAAGACTTATCTTGTAATGGTACTCCAAGAGCAAAATCAATTTATGCAGAGGAGTTTTTTTATGTCAAAAATTAAAACAGATTATTTAGTTAAAAGTGCTATGATAGCAGCTTTATATGTTGCTGTAACTTTTGTTTTTCAACCTATTAGCTATGGACAAATTCAATTTAGAATATCAGAGATATTAGTTTTGTTTGCTTTTATTGACAGTAAATATTGGGTAGGCTTAACCATAGGGTGTGCAATAGCAAATTTTTTTGGACCCTTCGGACCAATAGATGTAATATTTGGAACATCTGCTACTTTCTTAGCTTTGATGTTTATTATTAAAATTAGAAAAAGCTTTGGTAGCAGTATAAAGTCATTATTTATATCTAGTTTTGGACCTATTATATTCAATGGTGTAATAATAGGCATAGAATTAAATTATTTATTGGGTCTACCTCTAATTCCAAGTATGATATATGTAGCCCTGGGAGAATTTGTAGTAGTATCAATAGTAGGAGTATTTGTATTTAGTAAACTTTTACACAATAAAAGATTTATAGATATTATTAGCTTCAAATAATAGACTTAATACACTTTAATTTTAAAGTGTATTTTTATTTTTTGGTGAATTGGGTATATAATAAAGGTGGAGGTTGATAGAATGAATAATATAATTGGAGGATACTTAATGCCACATGCACCTATTTTAATAGAAGAAATAGGTAAAGGAGAAGAAAAAAAATCCCAGAAGACTGTAGATGCAATGAATAAGATAGCACGAAATATAAAAAAACAAAGCCCGGAAACCATAGTCATAATAACTCCTCATGGTAATTTTTTAAGAAATGCAATGTCAATAAACTTGAATGAAAAACTTTACGGCAACTTTCATCAATTTGGAAAAGAAAATTTAGAATTTTCTTTTCTTAACGATCTAAAACTTGCAAACAAAATTTCATCCTTAGCAGAAGAAAACAATATTGAAACCTATACTTTTAGTAAAGATGAAGTTGATAGACATAATATAAGTCATGAATTAGATCATGGTGTATTAGTACCTTTATATTTCATAAAGAAAAAATATTCGGACTTCAAACTTGTTCATATAAATTATGCATTATTTTCAGGTGAAAAATTATATGAATTTGGAAAATCAATAAAAAAAGCATCAGAACTACTAGGAAGGAATATTACAGTAATAGCAAGTGGAGATTTGTCCCATAGACTAAATAAAGAATCATATAGTGGATACTCTCCAAAAGGAGAAAAGTTTGATAAGCAGCTGATTACTTTTTTAAAAGAAAATAACTTTGAAGAGATAGTAAACTTTGATAAAAATTTAGCAGAAGAAGCCGGCGAATGCGGACTTAGATCTATTCAGACCATATTAGGGGTCTTTGACGATTTAAAAGTGGAAACTGAAGTATACTCTTACGAAGGTCCTTTTGGAGTAGGATATGGATGTGCTAAAATAGATGTAGTTGATGAATACGTTAAACTAGCAAAGGAAAGTATAAGAACATTCTTAGAAACAGGAAAAAAATTAAAACTACCTGAAAATTTAAACAAAGATGATTTTTACAATAAAAAGGCAGGTACTTTTGTTTCATTAAAAAAAGATGGAGAGTTGAGAGGATGTATAGGTACCATTTTCCCTACTAAAGAATCATTAGGAAAAGAAATAATTGAAAATGCAGTAAGTTCTGCATTTAGAGATCCAAGATTTTATCCTGTAAAAAAAGAAGAACTTGATGAATTGGATTATAGTGTAGATGTCCTGGAACAGCCTGAAGAAATAAAGGATATAAAGAAATTAGATCCTAATATATATGGAGTTATTGTAACTAAAGGTTCAAGAAAAGGAGTACTGCTTCCAAAATTAGAAGGAGTTGAAACTGTTGAGAAACAATTAGATATAGCTTTAAGAAAAGCGGGAATAAATAAGGATGAAGACTACACTATAGAAAGATTTAAAGTTATAAGACACAAATAATATATTTGATAGGAAGATGGTTATGAAAGAATGTTTATTTTATAAAAAAATTGATGGGAAAATTAAATGCACCCTATGTCCACACAACTGTTTAATAAAGGAAGGTGGTTTGGGCATTTGTAAACAGAGAAAAAATATAAATGGTAAATTGATATCTTTAAATTACAGTAAAATAACATCTTTGGGAATAGACCCAATAGAGAAAAAACCTCTTTATCATTTTATGAAAGGTACGAAAACCTTCTCATTAGGTAGTATGGGATGTAACTTTTCATGTAAGTTTTGTCAAAACTATAGAATAGCTAAAGAAGAGGCTTATTATCAAAAGCTTGAACCTAAAGAAGTTGTAGAAAAAGCATTAAATAATAATATGAAATCAATCGCTTTTACATATAATGAGCCTACTGTGTGGTATGAATATGTTTTAGAAACAGCTAAGCTCGCAAAGAAAAACAATTTAAAAACAATATGTGTGACAAATGGTTTTATTAATAGTGAACCTCTTGAAATTATATTGGATTATATAGATGCTTTTAACGTTGATTTGAAAGCATTTGATTCTAATTTTTATAAGGATTTATGCGATGGAAGCTTAGAACCTGTACTTAACTCCATAAAGAAAATTAATGAAAAAGCTCACTTGGAAATAACTACCCTTGTAATTGGAGGAGAGCGAGGCAATGTGGAAGATATAGAAAAAATTATAAAATGGATAAGTAAGTTAGATCGAAAAATTCCGCTACATTTATCAAGATATTTTCCTGCATACATGATGAAGGAACCGCCCACAGACATAGATATTCTTATAAAATTTAAAAAATTAGGAAGTAAATATTTAGACAATATTCATATAGGAAATGTGCCGGGAATAAAGTAAAGGCTAGAAATCACTAGCCTTTTTTACAACTTCTTCCATCTTGGTCATTATATAATCATAACCACCTTTACTGTGAGGTATTGTACAATTAGAACAATCCTTGACTCCATTATTCATGATATAGTTACCTCCACACTTATCTCCCAACATATATAGAGGACAAAAGCAGAATAAACAGTTAAATTCCTCTTTTTTTATTCCTTTATGACATGGAAAATATTCGCATTTTTCATTTTGAACAAATTTAAAATTTTCGGTTTTTTTGCAGCACATTTATATCTCCTTATGTATTATTTGTTTTATAATTGTACATCACGGAGCTTTTATTTTCAATTATATTTTACTATATGATTTTATATGCTATAATAAAAAAGACTAAAAAATTAGGAGGATAATATGGAGAAAGTTATTATTATAACTCACGGTAACTATGGTGAAGAAATTTTGAAAAGCGTAGAAATGATAGCAGGAAAACAAGATAACGCATATTCGTTTTCTATAAATGAAGATACCTATATTGAAGAAGTAAAAAAAGAAGTTGAGTCATTAATTGATGAAGAAACTTATATATACATATTTGTAGATATTTATGGAGGATCTCCATTTAATATAGCGATTAATTTCCTATCAAAAGAAAGGGTTAATATAATATCAGGATTTAATATGCCTATGATTTTAGAATTTTTTGTCAATAGAAATAGAAATGTAAAAACAATGATAGAAGATAGCAAGAAAAGTATTATGTATGTAAACAAAGAAATGAGAGGATAAAGTAACTAAAAATGAAAAACATAATTTTAGCAAGAGTAGATGACAGATTAATTCATGGACAGATTACAATAGGATGGCTAAATAAAATTAAGGTAGATACTATTATAATAATAGATAAAGAATTAAGAAATAATAACTTTTTAACGGATATGACAAAACAAGCGGCTCCTGATAATTATAGGACAGAAATATTTAACACGGAAGAATTTATTAATTATTATAAGGATAGCACTATGGAAGATATATTAATTTTATCAAAAGAAGTTAAGGTATACGAAAATATACAGATAAAAGAGGAAATTTTTAGTGAAATTAACATAGGAAACATAGGATCTAAAGATAATAGTAAAAAAATATATAAAAACGTACATATAAGCACTGAAGAAAAAAAATCAATTAAAAATCTTTTAGAAAAAAACTGCAGTATATATGTTCAAATGCTTCCAGAGGACAGCAGAATAAATATAAAAAAATTAATTTAAAGAGGTTATTTTATGACTTTATTAAAATTTATATTATTAGGTATAATTTATTATGTTGGTAACAGCACTTCCTTTACTCTTGGAATTGGATACTTTACTTTGTATAGACCTGTTTTTTCAGGACTCCTTACGGGTATTGTATTAGGAGACCCTGTTACTGGTTTTTTTATTGGAGCCATAATTAATATATTTTTTATCGGTTTTAAATCTACCGGAGGTTCTTTAAAAGGAGGAGATCCTTGCTTGGCGGGAATTATTGGAGCAATGATAGCTATAAATTACAATATACAAGGTGTAGGAGCTTTAGCTATAGCTTATCCAGTAAGTGGTGTAGGGATAATATTTTGGAAATATAGATTAAATTTAAACAGCTATTATGTAAAAGAAGGTATTAAGGGTTTAAAAAAAGGAGATTTAAACAGCATCAATCAGTATGATATATATTATCCTCAAATGTCTCTTTTGATTTTCAATATTGTTTTAGGTGGTATGCTATCTTTTTTAATATATAAAGGAGTTGGATATATAGTCGATTCTAGTATAGATGTAGTTAAATATCTTAATTTCACAGGAATTATACTTATAATACTATCGGGGGCTATTTTATCTATAAATCACAAATGGAAATACACTATATATTTCTTTACAATATTTTATGTTTTTAGCGTATTTTTTAAGTTAGATCCATATTTAATTCCAGTTATAATAGCTATTTTATCTGTTCAAAAAAATAGAAGGATCAAGGAGCCTAAAAATAAATTTAAAATAATTAAAAAAGGGGATTTATATAAATCTTGGTTTATATGGATGAATTTTACTCATTCTTGTTACAGTTACGAAAAACTTCAGGGGTTTGCCTTTGCCCATTCGATGGTGCCTATTTTTAGAAGAATTTATAAAAAAGATAAAGAAAAATTAATTCAATCTATAATTAGACATACTGATTATTTTAATACAGAACCAAATATAGGGACCCCTATACACGGTTACATCATAAGATTAGAAGAAGAGGGTAAATCAAAAAGACAAATAAAAGAAATTAAAGAAGGTTTAATGGGAGTTATGGCAGGGATGGGAGATTCAGTAACTCAAACAGTACTTGCTCCCTTAACGACTATGGCCGTCATTTATGGCGCTTTAACTGAAGAGTACATACTATCTATAGGAGGAACCCTTATAATGGGTTTTGCTGTAATATTTTTGTCTCTTAAAGGGTACTTGGATGGTTATTACTACGGCAAGTTAGCTTTAGAAGAAAGAATTAAATTTTCTAAAAATAGTAGAATAGTTAAGCTTTTCCCAGTAATGTTTATTATTTCAATAAGTATCATAATTTCAAAAGCTTTGACTCTTTCTATAAGAGCTGTATCTATTGAAAATACTAGACTAGCGACTTTGTCTTTGCTAATATTTTATTTCATATTTTACTTTCTTTTAAATAAAAAAATAAAAGAAGAACTTCTACTTGCATCAGTATATTTGCTTGGAATAGTACTTTTTATATTTACTTGATAGAATAAAATAGGAGGAGAAAATGAATAAATTAAAAGATTTAAAAAAACTAATTAATAAAAAGAGTAAATCTAGGTTAGTTGTTGTTTCTGCGGAGGAAGTTAATATTTTGGAAGCAGTAACAAAAGCATACAAGGATAACCTTATAGAACCCATATTAGTAGGCAATAAAACCTTAATAGAAGAGTATATTAAAAAAAATAATTTTCCACTTGAAGATGTAGAAGTAGTACAAGCAGAAAATTTTCAAAAAGCAGCAGAAATTTCCGTGAAAATTATAAAAGAGGGTAAAGGAGATTTCTTAATAAAAGGATTGGTAGATACATCAATATTATTAAAAGCAGTTTTAAACAAGGAATGGGGCCTTAGAACTGGAAAACAGTTGAGTCACGTAATGCTTTATGAAATGCCAGCTTATCATAAACTACTAATGTTAACAGACGGTGGAATGGTAACATATCCTGATATCGAAACAAAAATAGAACTTATAAAAAATGCCTATGAAGCTGCTAAAAAGCTAGATTATAAAGAATTCAAAGTGGCTTGTTTGGCAGCTAAAGAAAAACTTAATCCAAAGATGCAGGCCACTGTTGAAGCTGCAGAGATAAAAGAAAGATATAAAAATAAAGAATTCGAAGAAGGTATTGTAATAGAAGGGCCTATAGCTCTTGATTTAGCCGTATCTAAAGAAGCAGCAGAAATTAAAAAATTCCAAAGTCCCGTTGCTGGAGATGCAGACTTACTTTTAGTTCATAATATAGAGATGGGTAATGGAATAGGAAAATCTATTACTTATTTTGGAAATGGAGTGGGTGCAGGAGTTGTAATGGGAGCTAAAGTTCCAATAGTTTTAGTATCTAGATCTGATGATTTTAATGCTAAATACTATTCCATATTATTTGGGAGTGCAATTTCATAAAAAATCAACCAGGATCTTCTAAATCCTGGTTTTTTATATTGTTACCTTTATTCATTTATTAATCTTCTCTTTTAGTTATTGTTACATGAGGATAAGGGAATTCAATATTTTCTTTGTCAAAGCTTTCTTTTATTGTTTCAGTTAAATCAAAATAAACTCCCCAATAATTTGGAGTATCAGTCCAAACTCTAATTTTGAAATTAATTGAAGAATCTGCAAGGGCACCAAGTCTTACAAAAGGTGCTGGTTCTTCATGTACTAATTCATGATTATTACAGATGTTTACTAAAGACTCTTTTACCTGTTTAATATCTGAATCATAATCTACACCTATTTCTAAGTCAACTCTTCTTTTATCATAATGAGAGTAGTTGGTTATTGACGATGAGTATACCTGAGAGTTAGGTATTATTATTTTTTTATTATCAACAGTAGCTAATATAGTATTAAATATTTCTATTTCTTGTACCGTACCATCGTGACCTGCAGCTTCTACGTAATCTCCGATTTTAAAAGGTTTGAAAAGTAAAATCATAACTCCAGCAGCAAAATTTGATAAACTCCCCTGTAATGCTAAACCTACTGCAAAAGCTAAAGCGCTTAATATACCTACTAATGTGGTGGTCTGGAATCCAAAGGTACCAGCTATAGATATAAGCAGGACAACTTTTAATAACATACTTAAAAGATTTGAAGAAAAAGATATTATAGCCTTATCAACACCTTTTTTCTCCATAGCTTTCTTAATTAAATTTACTATAAATTTAATAGCCCATAAACCAACTACGAGAATGATTAGTGCAAATACAACTTGTCTTAAATAAAACCCAATTAAATTAATATTCATAAAAACACTCCTTATGTTAATATTTTATTTATCATATATTAAATTATATACCCTTTCAAATAATAAATATACTTTTATAATAAATATTTAAAATTATTTAAAAAAGTAGGTATTAAAGAAGTTTTTTGTTATAATGTAATTAATGAAAAAATATGGAGGGTAAAATGATACTAATTAAAAACGGAACAATTAAAACCATGGAAGGATCAGACATAGAAAATGGAGATATATTAATAGAAGATGATAAAATAAAAAAAGTTGGGATAAACATTCAAATTGATGAAGATATTGAAACTATAGATGCGACAGGATGTATTGTAGTACCGGGGTTAATAGATGGACACTGCCATCTAGGAATGTGGGAGGAAGGAATAGGATTTGAAGGGGCAGATGGAAATGAAAGTGTAGATCCTGTCACACCACAGATGAGAGCCATTGATTCAATTAATCCTATGGATGAAGGATTTAAATTAGCAAGAGAAGCTGGGGTTACAACTGCTGTTACAGGGCCAGGAAGTGCTAACGTTATAGGAGGAACTTTTGCTGCAATTAAAACCTATGGCCATAGAATAGATGACATGATAATAAAGTACCCTACGGCAATGAAAATAGCTTTTGGTGAAAACCCTAAAAGAGTTTATAATGAGAAGGATAAGTCGCCTATTACAAGAATGGCAACAGCATCTATTCTCAGAGAAACACTATTTAAAGCACAAAAATACTACGAAGATTTTGAAAGAGGAAAAAAAGAACCTGATGATAAGCCTGAATTTGATATGAAACTAGAGGCTTTGCTACCGGTAATGGATAAGGAAATACCTTTAAAGGCCCACGCTCATAGAGCAGATGATATATTTACAGCCTTGAGAATAGCAAAAGAATTTTAAGATTTAGAATCAGCAGTTAAAAATAATTCATTAATTGATTTTGCTATTATTTCTGATGATGGAATGAGTTTATTTCAACTAAAACAATATAAAGGATTATTAGAAACTGATGAAATTTATAAATTTATTTTAAATACTTTAAAGTCTTATGGATATGAATTGGGGACGGTTAATTTATTAATTCTTTTACAAGGTAAAAGAGTT
>JAWOEG010000054.1:0-49620 GCA_046482875.1 Eubacteriales bacterium
TTCGTCGTATTTTTCTTTTGTTATGGATAGATGGTGCCATTTCCCCACCATGTCTACTATTTTAAAGTCTATCATCTTTATTTCTTCTCTTTTTATATATTCCTTTACCTCTTCTTTTGTTTTGAACATGGATTACTCCTTTCTATTCTTTGCTTATATATATAGCAATATTTATGCCAAATTTTTTCTGCTAAAATATAAGTGATATTTGATTATCGTCTTCCAAATATAAACAAATCTATTCTTTTGTGTTTGGTTTTTCGTGTTATCTGTATTATTAGTGTTATTATTAATTCATTTAATACAGTTAATTTCATAAATCATACCAAAACCACATAAAATATACAGAAAAGGATACATTATATTATGGCATAGTTTTTGCTACAATATATTATAGGAAGTCGAGGTGGTTTTAATGAACAAAAAAAATTATATGGAAATAATTAATGATAAAGTAGAAAACCTTTATCCGGAATTTATAGAAATAAGAAGATACTTGCATGAAAATCCTGAGCTAAGTAAAAAAGAGTATAATACACAGAAATATATACTAAAAATCCTTGATAAATTTAAAGTAGATATTGATGATAGGGTTAGGGGTACAGGAATATGCGCTGTTATTAAAGGACAATTACCCGGAAAAACCATTGCTTTCAGAGCTGATATGGATGCATTAAAAATTTCAGAAGAAACCGGCTTATCTTTTTCATCAAAAAACAAAAATGTAATGCACGCTTGCGGCCACGATTCTCATATGACAATCTTGCTTGGAACCATTATGGTTTTAAATGAATTTAAAGATAAACTAAAAGGGAATGTTAAGTTTATTTTTCAACCTGCTGAAGAAAGTACCGGTGGTGCAAAAGAAATGATAGAGGACGGTGTCCTTAATAGTCCAAGGGTTGATTTAATACTTGCAGGCCACATTTGGCCTGAATTAGAAACAGGTACTATAGGTATAAAGAAAGGTCCTATTATGTCTTCACCGGATATATTTGAAATAAAAATCACCGGCAAAGGCGGTCACGCAGGAAAACCTGACAAGGTAATAGATCCGATACTAATTGGAAGTGAAATAATAACTGCAATAGAAAATAAAATACTGCGCCCATCAAACCCATTCGAGCCTATAGTTATTACTTCTTGTTCGATTAATTCAGGAAATAGTTATAATATTGTTCCTGATACCTGCACAATCAAGGGGACTGTAAGAACATTTCACGAAAAAAACAGATTATATGTCGAAAAGAAAATGAGAAATCTTATAAATTCTATTGCAAATTTGAGTGGAGCAAAGGCCAACTTTAAATATGAGAGAAGATTTCCACCAACTATAAATAATCCTGACGTGATAGATTTCGTAAATAAGTCATCATCAGAAATAATTGGTTCTTCAAATGTCATTGATATTGAATATCCTTCAATGAGTAGCGAAGATTTTTCTTATTTTCTAAATGAAGTTCCTGGAGCCTATATTTTTATAGGTACAAGAAATGAAAAAGAAAACTTAATTTACGATCTTCATAATCCAAAATTTACAATCGATGAAAATTCCTTAAAAATTGGGGTTAAAGTATTTACTAAAGCTGCTATTGACTTTTTATTATAATATATAGTTTCCTCTCTCCTATCTCTCATATTCTTATGGGGGATAGTTTTTTTATTCATATCTTAATAGTTCATTAAAATTTAATTAAAACATGATTTTTTCAAATCAAATATGTTAAAATATAAGCAAATAAAACTAAACCACCTTATGGTGGCGGGAGAAGGAAAGCCAAATAATTAAGAGTAAATGGCGAAAAGTAAAGTGTCCCAGGAAGTGATAGAGAATATATGCGAATTTATAATGGAGGAATAATAAATGTTAGAAATTAAAAATATTTCAAAAACCTATTCAAAGGGAAAGGTGAAAGCTGTAGATAATATAAGCTTTACCCACAAGGAAGGAGAAATACTAGGATTTTTAGGACCCAACGGTGCTGGAAAAACCACAACCATAAAAATGATAGTAGGCCTTTTAAAACCAGATGAAGGCAGTATTATGATAAACGGAATTGATAACCAACAAAATCCTATTCAAGCAAAGAAATCTTTCGGTTACGTACCAGACAACCCTCAAATCTACGAAAGACTTAGGGGCATAGAATATTTGAAATTTATATCCGATGTATTTCAAATCCCAAAGGAAGAAAGAGAAGCTTCTATAAAGAAATACTCCGACGTATTTAACTTGACTCATGCATTAAATGACATGGTCAATTCTTACTCCCACGGTATGAAACAAAAACTTGCTTTAATATCCGCTCTAATTCACAAGCCTGACCTATTTATATTGGATGAGCCTATGGTTGGACTGGACCCAAAATCTTCCTTTAAGCTTAAAGAAATAATGAGAGACCACTGCGATGAAGGAAAATCAGTGTTTTTCAGCACCCACGTTCTTGAAGTTGCTGAAAAGATATGCGACCGTATAGCTATTATCAACGAAGGAAAAATAATAGCTTTAGGTACTATGGAAGAATTAAAAGAAAAAGCTGGAAAGGAAGAAACTTTAGAGAATATATTCTTGGAGGTTACTGATAATGAATCAAATAATCCATTTATTGAAGATTAATCTTATTAACAGTTTTAATATAAATACGTTATTCTCAAAAGAAATACTCAAAAAGAAAAACATATGGAAGCCCTTACTTTTTGTATTCATAGTAATAAGTATTGCTCCATCCTACTATCTTTATATAGGAATGGTTGAAAGTATAGGTAAATCCCTTTTGATGATAAATCAGGAATCCTACCTAATGGTCCTGGCTTCTACTGCTGCCTTTATGGTTGTGTTTTTCTTTGGAATATTTTATGTAATGGGCTACTACTATTTTTCACAGGATACAAATTTACTTATAAGTTTACCTATAAAACCTAATAATATAGTACTATCAAAATTTTTTACCGTTCTTCTATACGAATATATACTATTAGGGATATTTCTAATACCTGTATTTGTAGTTAATTCTACCTTAATTGGAGGGGGAATCCTTTACATACTCAAATCCATCATACTTTTTATGACTTTACCTATAGCCCCTTTAAGTATAGCTGCAATTTTTGTTACTCTTCTAATGAAATTTACCAATATTAAGGGAAGAAAAGACCTCTACAGGATCGTATCTATGTTTGCATTTCTATTTGTTGTTCTGGGATTACAGATTATTATCCAGAGAAGTATGATAAGTGTAGAGCCTGGAAAAGAACAGGAATTCATCTCCCAAATGTTTATGGACAACAAGTTTATGCTTGAAACTGCTGGGAGGTTTTATCCTTTATCCAAGTGGTTTTCTCTAAGCTACTACAGCGATAGCTGGATATTTTATTTAGGCTTATTTCTTGGAGCTACTGCCCTTATCTTTGCTCTGAGTCTATTTATCTCCAACAAATTTTACTTCAAAGGATTGATTGGGACGGAGGAATCTACATCAAAGAAAAAAGCCCTAAACTCAAAAGAGTACTCAGCAGTACTTAAGTCATCACCACAATTTATAAGTATATTTTTAAAAGACTTTAAAGTCCTACTTAGGACTCCTATTTATCTTTTTAACTGTGTTAGTACTGTAATCATAATACCTTTTATCTTCATAGTCATGCCTTTAATGACCGGTACTGGAGACATGATGAGTCCTATAATAGGTTTAATAGAAGCAAATTTAGAAACTGCCTTATTAATATTTGCAGGTGCCTTTATGATGTTTTCCTTACTTAATCCTACGGCTTCTACGACTTTTTCAAGGGAAGGAAAGCATTTTTGGATAGATAGGTCACTGCCTATTGACTACTCCAGCCACATAATTGGCAGGATAATATCACCCATGGTTCTTCACCTGGCTACTATACTTGCTATAACCATTGGATTTAACTATTTTGTAAAACTAGATTTAATTTACCTTTTAATACCATTTGTTATTGGATTTATTGGAGGAATACCATTGAGTTTAATAGGTCTCATAGTTGATTTAAAGCGACCTTTACTTGATTGGACCAACCCTCAGAGAGCCGTAAAACAAAATCTAAATGTTTTAATAGGCATGGTAGCAAACCTTATATTTATAGCAGCACTTGTGGGTTTAAATTATTTGTTTTTGAAAACAGACTTAAATTTTACGCTTATAATACTAGTGGATATAGGTCTAATTTCTCTATCCTCTATAGTCCTATATAAATACAGCATTAAATTCATTGAGAAAAGATTACCTACTATCAATTAACATATTCTGAAAATAGTTACCAAAAATAGGCATTTACCAATTGATAAATGTTGATATAGAAAATTATAAAGCTTACTAGGTTAATCTAAAAACTAGTAAGTTTTTTTATATATGAAGTTTTGGGTGTGAATTTCTCATGATATAGTGTATATTATATTTTGATAATAATTTTTAATGTTATATAATAAAGTTATCTACTTATAAACTTTATTATACTGGTGATAATGAAATTATATTAAAAAATATAGGTTGATTTTAACAATGCAAAGATTATTTGCGTGACTGTTTAATAAAAGCTAGTTATGATGAGAGTAAGAGAATAAGAATTTAATATTTTTTAGATTTTTATATCTAAAATCAAAACTGGAGTTGAACTTATGTCAGATATCCCAAAGAATATAAAAAAGAATAGAAAAGAATTTAATATCTCTCAAGAAGAATTAGCAAAAAAACTATATGTTACAAGACAGACTATATCTAATTATGAAAATGGAAAATCAAATCCTGATATTGAAACCCTGCAGCAATTAGCTGAAATTTTTAATACAGACATTGATAGTTTGTTGTATGGCGAGCATAAACCTAGAGATAAAACAGAAATTAAAAAAACAGTAGCTATAATTATATTTATAGCCTTAATAGCTGTTATTATCAAAATTATTGAAGTCAAAGAAATGGAAGTATATCATAGATATTATATTTTCCCACTATTTTCCTATAGTATTAGAACAATAGGTTATCCAATTTTTTTAGTAATAACTGGTGCTATATTTACAAAGCTGATTATGCTTATTACCTTAGCAAAACCTATAAAATTAAAAAACAAAAAAATATATTTTCGCATAATTTTAATTTCATTTATTGGATATCTAATTTTAGTGCTGCCAAGAGTAATTGATATTCTATTTCCGGTTAAGTGGGATAGTAGAATTGAATTTATCAAGATACTAAATCAAATATATTACGCCATATGGGTTAGGGTTAATTCATATCAACTACCAGGACTCTATGGTATATTTGTGATAATTGGTGTTTTTCTTTACTTAACATATGATCGCAATTAAAATTTATTTAAATATTTAACCTCTTCAAGCCATTCTATAAGCTCTTCTTTGGTAAAAGGTTCCAGGTGTCCAAATAAAGCTGTATTGAAGTCAAGTCCCTTAAAATCCTTTATTAGACTCTCTAATTTATCCTTGTAATATAATTCACCATTATGGAAATCTTCACCGATTATATCTCCTATAAAAACAATCTTTTCTTCAGGAATATATGCCACTACACAATCATCTGCATGAGAACTTTCCAGTCTCATAAGCTTGCATGTAATCTGCCCTAAATCAATACAAAGGTTTTCATTAAAAACTATATCTGCAGTTTCGACTTTTATCTCTGATAAGTCGGGATACTCCTTTCGAATCATAGTATCACAAAATTCTATATCTTCTCCGGCTTCAAGTCTTTTTTTCATAGCTTCATCTGTCCACTGCCATTTTTTCATGTCTTTTAAAATATAATTTGTTTTTTTACAAGCTATAGATACACTGTCCAGGCTGTTCATTCCAAAGGTATGATCCCAATGAGAATGTGTTATGGCGACAAAGTCAGGGTATTTCAAATCCAATGCCTTAATCTCTTCAATGAATAAATCAGCATGGTTTTTAGAATTTCCACTATCTATCATAAGGGAAAAATTATCTCCTTTTATATATCCTAAAATTGGTCTATCTGTTTCCTCATCATGAGGCATATAGTAAATTCTTTCCGTTAATTTTATCATATCGTCTCCTATAATTTATTTCCTTAGATCTTTTGATTTTCTTTTATTATACCTATCCTCTTTTATATATAATAGAACATTGAAAGTTCTTGGTCAATCTATATTGGAGATTTTAGCATTGATAATGTATTGAATAAATATATATGATATAGAGAAATATATATTCACATCCGTACCACAATGTGTTACAATAATAAAAAGGAGTGATTATGATGGGTACCATTACAGTAAGACTTAATAAAAAAGAAGAGAAAACTTTTAATGAATATGCCAAGTTACTTGGAGTGCCTTTATCTACTTTGCTTAAACAAACCTTAGAAGAAAAAATTGAAGATGAGATTGACATGAAAGTAATAGAAGAGTACGAGAAAGATGTAAAAAATGGTAAAACTGAAGTATACAGCCATGATGAAGTGATGAAAATATTAGGCTTATAATATGAAATACCAAGTTTTTTATGATAAAAAAGCAATAAGAAGTCTATCTAAAATAGATAAAAACCAGCAGAAAATGATTTATGCCTGGATTGAAAAAAACTTAGTAGGTACTGATAACCCCAAAAAATATGGCAAGGCTCTAAAAGGTAATTTAAAAGAGTATTGGCGATATAGAGTTGGTAATTACAGAATACTAGCAAATATTAATAATGCGGAAATTAGAATTATTATAATCAATGTTGGTCATAGAAAAGATATATACAAATAAATTAACAAATATAAAAAAATATATGCATAGAAATCCCGCCGATTGTTGGGATTTCTTAATTTCCATCCTATATAGTATCCCTAAATGTCATAAAACTTGACAATACCCCTAGGGTGTATTATACTTTAAATATCCCCCCTACCAGGGGGTCGGGAGGTGTGTAAGATGGCAAAAAAAGAAAAATACAACGTTACTGGGATGACATGTGCGGCATGTTCTGCTGCAGTAGAAAAAAATGTCAAAAAACTAAAGGGCGTTAAAAATATAAGTGTAAATTTATTACAAAACAATATGAGTGTAGAATTCGAAGAAGGAGAACTTAGTCAGGAAGATATAATACAAGCTGTAGAAGATGCAGGCTACGGAGCATATAGTGAAGATGAGTCAAAAACTAATGCAAAGCCTAAATCATCTGTAATAGACGATGAGTACAGAACATTAAAAATTAGACTTATTGTATCTATAATTTTCACAGTTCCACTATTTTATCTTGCAATGGGTCATATGGCCGGATGGCCGCTACCTGGTTTCTTTTTAGGTACTGAAAATGCAGTTAACTTTGCTTTCACTCAATTTTTATTAACTTTACCAGTTATGATAGTTAATCGAAAATTTTATAATATTGGTTTTAAAACATTGTGGAAAAGATCTCCTAATATGGATTCATTAATAGCTGTAGGTACCAGTGCCGCAGCTTTATACGGTATATTTGCTATATACAGAATAGGTACTGGATTAGGATTAGGAAATATGAGTCTAGTTATGCAGTATTCCCACGATTTATATTTTGAATCTGCAGGAGTTATTCTTACTCTTGTAACCTTCGGTAAATTTTTAGAAGGTAGAGCAAAGGGTAAAACTTCAGAAGCTATAGAAAAACTAATAAATCTAGCTCCTAAAATGGCTTTAATGGAAAAAGACGGAGAAATCATAGAGGTCACAGTAGAAGATGTAAATGTAGGAGACATAATTATAGTTAAGCCTGGACAAAGTGTCCCTGTGGATGGAGAAATAGTAGAAGGTAAAACATCAATAGATGAGTCTATGCTCACTGGTGAAAGTATACCTGTAGAGAAGAATATAGGAGACAAGGTAATCGGTGCAAGTATTAATAAAACTGGATATATTAAGTTTAAAGCCACTAAAGTAGGTGAAGACACTACCTTATCTCAAATTATAACATTAGTAGAAGAAGCTCAAGCTTCAAAAGCTCCTATCGCTAAAATGGCGGATAAAATAAGCAGCATATTTGTTCCTGTAGTTTTATCAATTGCTTTAGCTGCTACTATAGTTTGGATTTTATTAGGATATTCATTTGAATTCGCCTTATCAATAGGTATCGCAGTATTAGTTATATCCTGTCCATGTGCTTTAGGATTAGCAACACCTACAGCTATTATGGTTGGTACAGGAAAAGGTGCTGAAAAAGGTATTTTGATTAAATCCGGTGAAGCTTTAGAAATAGCCCACAGTATCGATACCATTGTTTTAGATAAGACAGGAACAATTACCGAAGGAAAGCCTGTAGTTACAGATATGGTAACCTATGGTGATATAAATGAAGAAGATATACTTATAGACGCTGCCTCGGCTGAAAAATCATCAGAACATCCTTTAGCTGAATCAATTATAAACAAAGCTGAAGAAATGAAGTTATCATTAAAGGAGCAAAAGGATTTTGAAGCTGTACCCGGACAGGGACTTAAGGCAGTGGTTGATGGTAAAAATATTAATATCGGTAACTTGAAACTTATGAACAGCCTTAATATTAGGTTGGATAATTCTGAATCTGATGTAGATAGACTTTCTAAAGAAGGTAAGACTCCTTTAATAATTGCAGACGATGAAAAAGTACTTGGTATCATAGCAGTGGCAGATACCATTAAAGCTACCAGCAAACAGGCGGTAGAAGGTATGAAAGCTATGGGCATTAATGTAGTAATGCTGACAGGAGACAATAAACAAACTGCAGAAGCTATAAGAAAGCAGGTTGGAATCGATTTAGCAATTTCTGATGTAATGCCTGAAGATAAGGAAAAAGAAGTTAGAAGACTTCAGGGAGAAAACACCAGGGTTGCAATGGTAGGAGACGGTATAAACGATGCTCCTGCTTTAGCTAGAGCCGACGTTGGAATCGCCATAGGCGCAGGGACGGATGTAGCTATAGAATCCGCAGATATAGTTCTAATGAAAAGTGACCTTTTAGATGCAGTTGGTGCAGTTCAGTTGAGCAAGTCTGTAATCAGAAATATTAAGCAAAATTTATTCTGGGCATTTTTCTACAACACCCTAGGTATTCCAATAGCTGCAGGTCTATTGTACACAAGCATGGGACTTAAGCTAAACCCAATGTTTGCTGCAGCAGCAATGAGTTTTAGCTCCGTAAGTGTTGTAACCAATGCTTTAAGATTAAAGGGATTTAAACCTATATATGAAATAAATAAAATTAAAACTAAATATAAAAAGTCATCTAGTAAATCTAGAGAAAATAAGGAGGTAGGTAAAATGAAGAAAGAACTTATTATAGAAGGAATGACCTGCAACCACTGTAAAATGAGAGTAGAAAAAGAACTTAAAGCTCTTGAAGAGGTGGATATGGCAGAAGTAGTCCTTGATGAAAAGAAGGCAGTTGTAGAATTTAACAAAGATTTATCTAAGGATATTCTTGAAAAAGTGATAGATGAAGCTGGATACAAATTAATTGAGATTAAGTAGGTGTAAATATGCAGGCAGATAAAAAGAAAATTTTAAGATATTTAAAGACTACAAAAGGTCAAATTGAAGGTATAATAAAGATGGTAGAAGATGACAGATACTGTGTCGATATTTCTACACAGGTCCTGGCAGTTCAGGCTCTTTTAAAAAAAGCAAACAATGAAGTTTTAAGATCCCATATAAATAACTGTGTTAAAGAAGCCTTTGATGAAGGTAATGGTGAAGAAAAAGTTGATGAACTTATGAATATTTTCGACAAATACTATAAAATTTAAAGAAAAATACCGATTACAATTTTAACCATAATTTGTAATCGGTATTTTTTATATTATACTTTTTTCTAATTTTTCCTTTTTAAATTGATTATTGTAAAGATTATAATAATATCCTTTTTCTTTGATTAGCTGGTTATGATTTCCTTCTTCTACTATTTTTCCCTTACTTATTACGAAAATCCTATCTGCATTAACTATAGTAGAAAGTCTATGGGCTATTATAAAACTGGTTCTATCTTTAAGAATTTTTTCCAAAGCCGACTGAATTTTCCTTTCTGTTTCAGTATCAATTGATGAGGTAGCCTCGTCCAGCACAAATATTGAAGGATTTCTTATTATAGCTCTACCAAAGGATATAAGCTGTTTTTCTCCAGTAGAAAGCTTTCCTCCACCTTCACCAACCTGAGTTTCATATTTGTCAGGAAGTTCCATTATAAATTCGTGAGCATTTGCCAGTTTAGCTGCATGTATTACTTCATCATCGGTGGCATCCAGTTTACCGTACATAAGATTTTCCTTAATGGTCCCGCTGAATAGATGAGGACTCTGAAGTACGTATCCTATTTTTTCATGAATCCAATTTATACTTCTTTCTCTGTAATCCACTCCATCAATTTTAATGCTTCCTTCTAAAGGTTCGTAAAATCTGCAGATTAAATTTACTATAGTGCTTTTCCCGGAACCAGTCTCGCCAACAAGTGCTACTGTTTCACCTTCTTTTATCTTAAGATTAAAATTCTCTAGAATTCTTTCCTTTTCCTTGTAGTAGAAGGTTACATCTTCAAAGGCAATATTTCCTTTAATTGATTCCCAGTTGTCTTTCTTTGGATGGAGAATATTGCCGTATTTTTCTAATATTTCTTTATTATCTTTAATCTCCGGATCCAAGTCTATTAAAGAAAGAACTCTTTCTGCCGAAGCTTGTGCCTGTTGAAATTGTGCTAACACTCTTGCGACTTCTCTTACAGGCTCAAAAAATTGTGTTGCATAGGATATAAACAAAACCAGTACACCATAAGTTACTGTTCCAGCCACTACTCCTTCTCCACCTTTCCATACTATAAGTGATATTCCTATACTTGATAGGGAAAGAACTATAGGCAAAAAGAGTGCGGAAAACACAGCTGCTCTTACAGAATGAGTTTTCATATCTCCGGTAAGTTCTTTAAAACTATTTAAATTTTTCTCTTCAGCAACTAAGGTCTTTGTGGTTTTAGCTCCTGAAATTCCTTCACTAAAGGCTCCTGTTATTTTAGAGTTTATTTTTCTTACTATCCTAAAAGCCTTTAGTATTATTTTTTGAAAGTATATACTTACAATAATTAGCAAAGGTATTACAGCTAATGTATATAGGGCTAATTTCCAGTTGCTAATAACCATAAATATGCTTATGGTTACCATCATAGTGGTTCCCCATACTACATCAACTATTCCCCAGGATATTACCTCTCCTAATCTTCTTATGTCCGATGTCATTCTTGCCATTATCCAACCGTTCTGGGTTTTATCGTAATAGGATAAAGATAGGTTTTGAAGCTTATCAAAAGCTTCTTCCCTAATATCGTAAGTCAGCTCCATTTCCATTCTACCGGCTAAAGCGATAAATATAAAAACATTGACAGCAAACCAAACAGCAAGTCCTGCAAATTTAAATATAAAAATATTAAGTCCTTCAGTAGTATTTGGAACTATAAAATCATCTATGGCAATTCTAGTCATCTGAGGAAGTAAGGCGTCAGCTACCGCCACAGATATCATAAAAAATATCAAGCCAATTGTCGTTAGTTTATACCTAAGGAGGTATTTGAATAATCTTTTCCAGGTACTTATATCAAATCTTTTATCATATTCCTGTTCTTTAAATTCCATTTTTTTCCCTCCTATCGACTTCTTTTTCATATTCTTTAACATTTTGTATGTCGTATATTCTTTTGTAAATTCCTTCTTTCTTAATCAAATCATCATGTTTACCCATTTCTTTTATCATTCCCTTTTCAAGAACTATAATCTTGTCAGCATCATAAATAGATGAAATTCTATGAGATATTATGAAGGTTGTAACATCTTTTTTCCTTTCTCTAAGAGCCTTTCTTATAGCAATATCTGTTTCTGTATCTACAGCGCTTAAAGAATCATCAAATATTAATATAGGGTAGTTTTTAATTATCGTTCTCGCTATTGCGATTCTCTGCTTTTGTCCACCGGAAAGAGTAACACCTTTTTCTCCAATTAAGGTGTCATAACCTTGATCGAATTCTTTTACTACATGATGCACTGAAGCAATTCTAGCAGCATCGTGGACATCCTTCGGATTACTGTCACTTTGAAAACTTATATTTTCCTGTATAGTCGTAGAATATAGGAAAGGTTCCTGAAGTACTATTCCTACATTTTTTCTCAGCCATTTTTTTTCAACTGTATTTATATTGTATCCGTCAATTGTAATCTCACCTTTATCTACATCATATAACCTAGGTAAAAGATGAACTAATGAAGATTTACCGGACCCTGTTTTACCTACAATTGCAACTGTTTCACCTTTTTCTACCCTAAATGATACATCTTTTAACACTATATGGGTTTTATCATCGGGATATTCAAAACTAACACCCTTAAATTCCACACATCCTTTAATCTCAGGTTTAATCTCTCCTGGTTTTACTACCTCTCTTTCTTCATCAAGGATTTCTTGAATCCTTTCACTGGAAACTAAAGCTTTACCTAAGTCAGCTAAGATTCTTCCCAACTGCTTTATCGGCCAGATAATTCTGAAAATATAGTTAATAAATACAACCGCCGTCCCTAAAGATATAATTCCCTGATTTGTGTAGTATATGCTTGCTACAACAACTAAGGCTATTTGACTTATTGTCATAAGATCTGATATCGACCAGTAGTAAGCCAGATTCATTATAACCCTGTATGTTTTTGTCTTGTACTCCAAGTTCTTCTCTCTGAATTTTTCTATTTCAAATTTTTCTCTACCGAAAGCTTTTACCACTCTTACACCATTTAGATTTTCCTGTATTACTGTAGAAAGTTCAGCTTCAGATTCATCTGATATTTTAAAACTTTTTTGAATTATCCTAAAATACAAAAATGAAAACCCAAATATAAATGGAGTCGTAACCATAGCAATCATGGTAAGTTTAACATTTAAATTCAACATTATATATAAAGAAATTCCCACCATAAAGATAGCCCTTCCTACTTCTACCATCTGAACAGACAAAAATCTTCTTATAGTTTCAACGTCTGAAGTACTTCTCTGTATTAAATCTCCTGTATCCGCATTTTTGTGGTAGGCATAATCCAAATGTTGTATATGGTCATAAAGGTTTTCTCTTAAATTTTTTGCTACATCTTCTGAAGCTTCAGCAGATAATTTACCTTTATAGTATAAAAATATGCCTTGGACTACTGTAATTAAAATAATTAGAATTCCACATATCCACAAATTATTTATCAAATAACTGCTTCCTCCTAAAAAACCAAATAGTCTTTCTACAAAGATATTGCCTTCCACTTCTTTTCCCACTAATATATAGTCTATAACTACTTGAAGTATTAAAGGTATTGTTAGAGAAAATGCTACTGCCAAACCTGTTGCTATTATTGATAGCAGGTATTTGATTTTATTTTTATTCATATAATTCCATAATATTTTAAAACTTTTCATAATTCACCTCATTAAAAAACCGTAGAGTTTTACCCCTACGGTCAAAGTATTTTAAATTAAAAAAACCGTAGGCACACAACCTACGGTAATATAGACTATTGTTATAGTTTATCAATTCCGGAGGATTGTGTGTTTAATTCTAAAATAGACGCACTCATGCCTAAGATAGTTAATTCATTTGCACTTTTAATTACTCTTTTATAACTTAATCTTAACATAATTTCTCCTCCTTTTTTTATTTTACCACTAATAGACTATTATATATTTATAATCCTGTCAAGAGATTTGTGAATATGTATTTATTCTGTAATATTTATAAGTTTCTGCTTCCAGGTTTTACCGCCTTGCTGTTTTCTTTACACATAGGGCACTCTTTTTCTTCAAATGTTTCGAAGAAAAGCTCTATACTGCTGTAAATAGGTATATTTAAATTACTTACCTTTCTATCTACCAAGCATCCTATAGCTATAACTTTTCCACCAAGTTTTTCTAATGCTTTTGCTGTTTCAAGAGATGATTTTCCTGTAGTTACAACATCTTCCATGATTAAGATTTTTTCATCTTTCTTTATTTCAAATCCTCTTCTTAATGTCATCTTTCCATGGATTCTTTCTGTAAAAACTGTTCTGATATCCAGCTGTCTTCCAAGTTCATAGGCTGGTCTGATACCTCCCATTGCTGGTCCAACAATGAGATCAATATCTAAGTCCTTTACTTTTTCTGCTACAATAGACACCATTTTTTCTGCTTTATCAGTATACTGCATTAACTTTGCACACTGAACGTATTTGGGACTGTGCTTTCCTGATGATAATAAAAAATGTCCTTCTAACAAAGCTTGACTTTCTTTTAGTAATTTCAATCCATCTATCATTTAATATCTCCTTTATATTATTCCTATAATTTCGTTTATATCTTTTATATTTTCTTTTATTAAAAATACTTCTATTTCATTTATAATATCAATACAAATATCCGGTTTCATAAAGTTAGCCGTACCTACCTGAATAAGAGAAGCTCCTGCCATTATAAATTCTAAAGCATCTCTCCCCGAACCTATGCCTCCAACTCCGCATATGGGTATATCAACCTTTTGTGCAGCTTCGTGTACCATTCTTAATGCAATTGGCTTAATTGCAGGTCCTGAAACTCCTGCATATTTGTTGTTAAATACAGGTTTTCTCTTATCTATATCTACAGCCATACCATTGAAGGTGTTTACAAGTGATAATGCATCTCCTCCTGCTTCTTCACAGGCTCTTGCCATTTCACCGATATTTTCAGCATTTGGAGATAGCTTAACCATCATTGGTTTCTCCGAAATACTTTTACATTTCTTCACTATATCATAAGCTGTTTTACTTTTAATACCAAAGGCCATACCACCTTCTTTAACGTTGGGACAAGAAATATTAAGCTCTATAATATCTACTTCTGAAGTATTCAAAAATTCTATACCTTTTAGGTATTCTTCTTCAGTATTTCCGCCAAGGTTGGCAATAATGTTCGTATTATATTTTTTCATAATATTTATTTCCCGGGAAATAAATGATTCAACTCCAGGGTTTTGCAGTCCGATACTGTTCATCATACCCATAGGGGTTTCCCATATTCTTGTACCTTCATTTCCCTCTTTAGGATTTAATGTAAGGCCTTTTGAACATATTCCTCCTAATCTGTTAATGTCAAATATATCTTCGTATTCTTCTCCAAATCCAAAGGTTCCGCTGGCACTTAAAACAGGATTCTTAAATTCTTTTCCTAAAAAATCTATTTTTAAATTTACCATGGCTGCTCCTCTATTACTAATTCTTCTCCTGAGAAAACTGGACCTTCTTTACAAGCTCTTTTAATTCCTTCTTTTGTTTTAACTGAACATCCTAAACATGCTCCTATACCGCAGGCCATTCTTCTTTCTAAGGATGCGTAGATCTTTATTGATTTTTCATTACCAGTTTTTATTATTTTATTCATCATTATTTCAGGACCGCATGTAATGATAGTGTCGTAATTTTCCCAATTTACAAAATCTGTTACAAATCCTTTTTCTCCGTAGCTTCCGGATTCTGTAGCAACTAAAAGATTTTCAGAAAATTTTTCAAAACTCTCCAGGGAATATATTTCTTCTTTAAAGCCTAAATAGGTATCTACATAAAGACCTTTTAGATTTTTTACAAGATAGTTTAAAGGTGCTGTACCAATTCCTCCTCCTATTAAAGCTACCTTCCCTTTAATATCTTCTAAAGGAAATCCATTACCTAAAGGACCTAGAATCTGTACCTTTTCTTCTATTTTTAATTTACTGAAGATTTTAGTTCCTTTTCCTACTACTTTGTAAAGAAGTTTTAGAATTTTTCCGTCGTAGTCGTAAACACTTATAGGTCTCGGAAGAAGGTATGACCCTTCTAATGATTTAACCATAAAAAACTGCCCTGGATTAACCTCCTTATTCTCAAATTCCAACTGTATTTCGTAAATATCTTCAATTATGTTTTTATTTTGAATAATACTGCTGTAAGATAATTCCACTATCTCAACTCCTTAATTATACTGTCTCTCATTACTACTACAGCTTTTTTAGATGCTTTAGCAAAGTTTTTATATCCATCATCTTCTTTTTTATATGCTAGAAGTAGTCCTCTTGATGAATTTACTATTCCACCGTTGCCATCAATAAGATAGGGAACTACATCCTTTGCTCCTCCACCTTGAGCTCCAAATCCCGGTATAAGTAAAAACAGATTTTTAATTTTACTTCTTAATTTTTTACTTTCTTCGTTATTTGTACATCCTACAACTCCACCTATAGAACTGAATCCGTATTTTCCCATATATTCACCAGCTAATTGATTTAGCTTTTCACCTACTAATTCATATACAGGTTGTTCTTGAGAATTTTTTATATATTGAAAATCATTAGCCCCTTTATTAGAAGTTCTAACCAGGACAAATACTCCCTTGTCTTTATTCTCTATATAGGGTAAAAAAGGTTCTATAGAATCATTAAGACCCATATATGAATTTAATGTAATGTAGTCAGTTTCAAAATCTCCTTGAAAATGACCTTGAGCATACATCTCTGCTGTTTTAAATATATCTCCTCTTTTTACATCTGAAATTACCAATGTATTTTTTTTCTTTATATAATCTAAAGTTTTTTTGTAAGCCTTCATTCCTTCAAGTCCTAAGGCTTCATAATATGCAATTTGAACTTTAAAGCAAGCTACCGAATCGTAGGTTTTATCTATGATTTCTTTATTAAAGTTATAAACAGCATCACCTTTACTTTTAAAGCTTTCTGCAAACCACTTTGGTAGGTAACTGTAGTCTGTATCAAGTCCTAAACATACATGTCCTTTTTCTTCTACTCTTTCATATAATTTATCTACTATCATTATATTCCCTCCCTATACATTATCTTTCCTTTTCTAATGGTACATAAAATCCTTCCGAATATTTTCTCTCCCTTAAAAGGATTATTTTTGCCTTTTGAGATGAAAGCATCCGGATCTAATGTTTTTTCTTCAGCTTCATCTATTAATACTAAATCTCCACGGTATCCTAATTCTAGCCTGCCTATTTTTATGCCTAACAAATCTGCTGTATTTTTAGACATTATATGAGATAATTTTTCCAAAGGCATTTTTTCTTCTTTTACAAGTTTTGTATATAGGAGCTGGAAAGCTACTTCAATTCCTGATATGCCGGGAGAGCCATTTATTTTATCTTCTTTACTGTGAGGTGCATGGTCCGTACCTATACAGTCCACTTCACCATTTTTAATACATTCTATAAGATAGTCCCTATCTTCTTTTTTTCTAAAAGGCGGATTTACTCTATAATCAACCTTATCATAGGAAAATATATGATGGGGTGTTACTTCAAAGGTTATATTTTTATATTTCTTTTTTTCCTTAATAATCCTTTCCGCTGCTTCTTTTGTGCTTACGTGAGCAAAATGAAGTCTACCACCGGATATTTTAGCAAGTTCTATGTCTCTAAAAGTCATTATATTTTCTGCCAATCTCATATCTGTATCCGTAAAGGATGGATCTTCAGCGTGTGACATTACTATAAGATTGTTTTTCTTAGCATATTCTAAGGCATCATACATAACCTTGCTACTTAGTACGCCCTTACCATCATCTGTAATTACATTAACCAAATCTTTAATATCACCTAAATGATTTAAGGAACTTCCTTCAAGATTTTCCGAAATTGTTCCAGCTTGATTTATATCTATTAAATCCAGTTCTTTTCCCTTGTTTAGAATATATTCTATTACCTTTCTACTGCTGGCAGTAGGCTTTGTGTTTCCCATAAGAAGAGCTGCGGTATATCCGCCCTTTAAAGCAGCTTTACTGCCGGTTTTTATATCTTCCTTGTATTCGTATCCCGGCTCTCTAAAGTGGGTATGAGTGTCTATAAAAGAAGGCATCAAGGTTTTTCCTTTACCATCAATAGTAGTAATATTTTCTATTTCTATGTTTTTTTCTATTCTACTTATGATACCATTTTCAATTAAAATATCTCCGAATTTATTTGATTTATAATCAACTAGTTTAGCGTTTTTAATAAGTATATTCATAGACTTAATCCTTCTTGTATATATGGTCACAGTATATGCACTTATAAACTGCTTTTTCTTTATCAATTAATATAAAAATATGGTCTATCTCCTGCTCTATTGTGGTTATGCAGCGAGGATTTTTACACTGCATCACATTTTTAACAGTTTCCGGTGGGTCTAGTTTTAATTTTTTAATTATTTTATCATTTTCAATTACGTTTATTGTTATATTTGGATCTATATAACCTAAAATATTTAGATTTATATCTATGTTATTTTCTATTTTGATTATATCTTTTTTATACATTTTTTTTGATGATACATTTTTTATTATAGCAACTGTATAATCGGCCTTGTCAAGATTTAGATAGTTATAAATTTCCATTGATTTTCCAGCTTTTATATGATCTATAACTATACCTTTTTTTAAACTATCTACATTTAACATAATTCATCCACCCCCAACAATTTAATAATCAGTGCCATTCTTACATACATACCGTACTTAACTTGTTGAAAATATTTTGCTCTAGCATCATTATCCACTTCTACTGATATTTCATTGACCCTAGGTAATGGATGAAGAATTGTCATATCCTCTTTAGCCATTTTTAATTTTTTATTGTCTAGTATATAGCTGTTTTTAAGTCTGATATAGTCAGCTTCATTAAAAAATCTCTCTTTTTGAACCCTAGTCATATACAAAATGTCAAGATTTTCTAAAGATGACTCAAATTTCTTGGTTTCTTCAAATTTTAAATTGTTTTTAATTAATACTTCATTTTTAATATAATCTGGAATTTTTAATTCTTCAGGTGAGATAAGTACAAATTTTATGTTTTCATATCTTGATAGAGCTTTAATAAGGGAATGAACTGTTCTTCCGAATTTTAAATCTCCACATATTCCTACTGTTAAATTTTTTATACTGCCTCTTACCGACCTAATGGTCATTAGGTCAGTTAATGTTTGGGTTGGATGTTGATGGCCACCATCTCCTGCATTTATTACAGGTATTTCCGATTTTATAGACGCAGCTTTAGGTGCACCTTCTTTTGGATGTCTCATTGCACATATATCTGCATAGCATCCTACTGTTCTTACTGTGTCTGAAACACTTTCTCCCTTTGATACTGATGATGAGCTTGCTGAAGAAAAACCTATAACTTCTCCTCCAAGTCTTAACATAGCAGATTCAAAGGATAATCTTGTCCTTGTACTTGGTTCATAGAATAGATTTGCTAGTATTTTTCCCTTGCATTTTTCTCTGTAATTTTCGGGGGTTTTCACTATTTTGTCGCATAAGTCAAAAATTTCCTCAAGTTCTTCTTTTGAAAAATCCTTTGGTTCAATTAAATGTCTACCTTTTAACATATTTCCTCCCTTATAGTATCACTGTACTAGTTTAAAGTATCAAAAAAGCCTTCCTGCTTATATAGCAGAAAGGCATAGATTTTCCCCGTTATTGTTACCTTTTTAGCCTCTCGTGCTATTATTAAAGGTTTTATTTGTTTAAATTTACTATAATTTACCTATAATGTCAATAGTTTTGAAGAATTTGATTGAACTTTATTGACTTTCTTCAAAAAACTTTTCTACATGATTTAGATGAGATATATAAAGCTTTTGAGCCTTTTCAACATCTTTGTTTTTAATTGATTCAATAATATCTTCAAATACCTTTATAGTTTTCTCTCTTGTCTCAACTCCTGCAGCCATAAAATGAGTTTTTTCTCTTATAATTCTATCTTTAATAATCTTCATCAATTCAATTATAACTGTATTGTGGGTGGTCTCTCCTAATATATAATGAAATTCTAAGTCACCATAAAAGAACTCTCCTATGTTATTTTCAGAATTTTTCATTTTTTCTAAAGCTTTTTTCATTTTTTCTATATCTTCTGATTCTGCTCTTTTTACAGCTAAGGGAATAAAGTTATTTTCGAGAATTATCCTTACTTCCATAAGATCAAAAATAGGAGCCTTATTAAAAAAGTTTTTTAGTTCCAGATTTTCACTTTTATCCCTTTTGTAGTTTTCGGAAAGAAAGGTTCCCTTCCTTTCAAAAGTCTCCAAATATCCAATAGTTATGAGGGCCTTTATAGCTTCTCTAACTGAAGTTCTACTGACATTAAGCATTTTTGAAAGCTCTCTTTCTGAGGGTAGTTTGCTACCGGGATGTAACCTGTCTTCTTTTATTTCATTTTTAATGTAATTTTCTACTAAATTCGAAGCTTTTTCATCTCTCTGTCTCATTTGATCACTCTTTTCTTTTTACGAGCCGATTATCCTAAATCCTTGATTAAGAGGATCCTTCGGGTCTAGTACAAGTTGATTGAATCCCATAATATATGCAGTACCGGAAACTTCCGTTACTACTGCATTATATTTTCCAACCTTTGTTTTCTCTATTATTTTGCCTTCCATTACCGTGTCTATTATACTTTTGTTTAATAAGGTGTCTCCCATTTTCATTTCATCTTTAAAATAGTGCAAAGCTACTCTGCCACCTGTACCTGTTCCCGTAGGTGATCTATCTACCTGTCCGTCTGCAAAAATACAAACATTTTTAGTATCTATTACATCTTGATTTTTTTCAGGTTTTTTATAGAAAATTGTGCCATACAACCAGTTGACTCCTGATGTAGGGTGGTTAAATTCCATAATATTCATTACCTTGTGTTTGATTTCCATTCCAATTTTAACAAGTTTTTCTGTATTTTCTGGACTTATTTGAAGATTTACTTTATCTGAATCTACATATACATAAAAGGCACCACAGTAAACTACATCTCCAACTACCTTACCTATTCCATCTACTTCAACTTCAACATCCTCTTTATAAATAAAACAAGGTACGTTTTGAAATCTTACTCTTTCTACTTCACCATCTAATACATCTGCGTAGGCAGTTACTCTTCCTGCTGGAGAATCTATTTTAACTATATTTTCTCCTTCTTTAGCTTCTATCATTCCAGTCTCTATTGCTACTTTAGTTACTCCTATGATTCCATGTCCGCACATAGAACTTAAGCCTTCGTTGTGAGTAAACAATACTCCAAAATCTCCATCTTCCGTAACAGCTTCTACTAATATACACCCATACATACCGCTGTGTCCTCTAGGTTCAAGCATCATTAACTTTCTTAAATCGTCATGATTTTCAAGCATGTAGTCTCTCTTCTCTAAAATAGTATCCCCTTTTATTGGTGGTAATCCTGAAGTCACTATTCTTAATGGTTCTCCTCCAGTATGGGCGTCTATGCAGTCGATTCTATTTTTAAAATGCATCATTTCTATTTCCTCCTATAGTTCTTTATTTATATGATTCTATTTTTTACAAAGGTATCTTAGTACCTTTGTTTAGTTCTAATGCCTTGCTAAATATTCCTTCTGCTACAACTACGTCTAAAAGAGCCATCCCTACACACTTAAATAATGTAGTTTTTCCAGTTATATCAGTCTCTCTAGACATAATCTCACTTAGGGTTTTAATTTGATTTTTATTTATTAGTCCCTTTTCTAAAGGTTGGATAATATCCCCCGATTCCTCTACAGCCAGCTCTGTATCTACATATACTTCATCCAGTAATTCATAAAGAGCATCGGGAATTTCTCTCATTTTATACTTGTATGAACCTATTGCTATTATATGTTTACCCTTAAGTAAGTCTTTATCATTTGGTATAACCGGGCTTTCTGATGGTGTAGCTGTAATAATAATATCAGAATTTCTAACTAACTTTTCTATATTATCCTCAACTTTTATACTTATATTTGGTAATTTCTTTTTAAGTTTTACTTTAAATTCATCTACCTTATCTTTATTTTTATCGAAAATATATATGTTCTTTATATTTCTAACCTTAGCAGCAAAAAGTAACTGGTGAAATCCTTGAACTCCAGCACCTACCAATCCTATTCTTTTAGAGTCTTTTTTTGTTGTATATTTAATTCCCGTTGATCCTAAAGCACCTGTTCTAAAGGCAGTTATAGAACTCCCGTTAAGGATTGCCTTTGGTAATCCTGTATCAATATCATTTAAAAGCATTATACCGTTTATAACTGGTAGATTTTTATCCTTATTTTGAGGAAATAAGGATAGTATCTTTGTTCCAATTATATCTTTCGTAATGCAAGGCATATATAAAATCGTATCCTCACCTTTATCTAGGTGGATTCTGTCTGGCATTTGGTAAGATTTCTCTCCGTACATTTTGAATCCTTGTTCTACAATTTGTATTAAATCGATATCTTCTAAAATCTCTTCAATATCTTTACTATTTAAATAAAGCATAAAACCTCCTTTTGGTTGTACCACTTGGTCTAACCAGATATTATAATAATATGGACCAATTGTCAATCATATCTACCCTATTAACTATATATTTATTTTATTTAAACATAATAAAAGACCGGCGTACCAGTCCTTTATTCATGTAATATTTTATTTACAAAGATTTCTACTAGTTTAGGATCAAACCACGTTCCAGCTTTTTCTCTTAACTCTCTGCAAGCTTCTTCATCTGTAGGGATTTTATTTCCAGTTTTACTTCCAATAACATTATCATAGTAATTAGCTATAGCTATAATTCTTGATTTTATAGGTATGTCTTCTCCCTTTAATCCTTTAGGATATCCGGTACCATCCCAGTTTTCGTGGTGAAAAAGTACATATTCAGATGCATTATATAGGTTTTTATATGAATTTAATATCCTATAACCTATTTCTGGATGTTTTTTTATTCTATTTTCATCTTCTTTTTCTAAATACTGATTCTTTTCTACAAAAGTATTTTTAAGACTTATTTTACCAATATCATGAAGAAGGCCTGACAATCTAACTTCTTCCAAGTCTTTTTCAGAAAAATTTAGTTCTCTTCCTATTATTTTACAATACTGGGAAACTTTTTCAGAATGTTTTCTCTCCCATTCATTTGAATCGTAAAGCAAATTCAATATCTTGTCTATGGTCTTATTTTTCATATGTGGACTTTCAACAAATTTATTTCTATACATCATATCTTCAGCTTCCCTAAGTTTTTCTCTAACATCTTCTTTTTCTTTTTTCTTTGTACTGTATCCAAAAGAAGCAGAAATTCCAATTTTATTAATAGTCTTATTTTCCAGACTTTCTTTTATTCTGTCTATTATCCCCTGAAGATATTCTTCCTTCATTTGTGGAATAAGAATTATAAATTCATCTCCACCAACCCTGCATACTATATCTTCTTTTCTACTTACTTCTTTAAGTATACTGCTAAATTCCCTAAGCAACCTATCACCAGTGTCATGTCCAAAGGAATCGTTTATCAACTTAAGTCCATTAACATCCGTCATAACAATGGAAAGAGGGAGCATTCGTTTGGTATCTAGTCTTTTTACTTCTTCTTCAAAGAATCTCCTGTTGTATAAACCGGTAAGCTGGTCGTGAAAACTCAAGTATTGTATTTGTTTTTTATTAATTTCTTCTTTTGTTATATCTCTAGATATGGCTAATACCTCATTATCTCGAAGTTTTACCATTCTCATTTCAAATACTTCTTCATTACCTTTAGAAAAACCTTCTAAATCATTATATGGTTTAAACTTTTTCTCTTCAATACTTGTCTTATATTTGAAAATTTCTATAACATCTTTATTAATTGTTTCTTCAATTTTATCATAAACTACCTTAGACAAGTTTTCTGACAATATTCTTTCGATTCTTAATCCTTTAAAAGCATTTTTTTTAATTAATAAATTTTCTTCATCTTCTAATGTATTTTTTATAATACCATCCTTAGTGAAAACAAAAATTAAATCAGGAATAGCATTTATTATAGCCTTGTTTTTCTCTTCACTATTTAGTAGTTCTTTGTTTGATTTAGATAATTCTTCAGTTCTTTTTTTTATTATGACTCTTAAAACAATTATAGTAATCAACAAAAATAAGGTGATAAATAAAATACTGATAATTATCCAGAAATTTTCCCTGATAAATCCCCTATAAGAATTTTCTTCATAAACTCCCAACCATTTATCATATATTTCATCATATTTTCCTGAGGATTTTACTATAGAAAGACCTCCATTTACAATATAGATTAAATTTTCATTGTCTTTTAAAGTAGCAAATGAATAATCCTTAAAGCTAAATTGTATGTTTTGTGGATAAACTTCATCTATATTTACATAGTTTTTAATGTATGAACCGGGAATTTTTACCAAACCAGCATATTGATATTCACCCTTTTCTAATAATTCAAAAGCCTCATAAATAGTATCTACAGGTACAAATTCTATGTTTAAATTTTTCTCTTTATTTTCTTTTTTTAAATATTCATGAATTATATCGTCTTTCTGTGCTACTACCTGTTTATTTTTTAAATCTTCTATTTTTTTAATTGAATTTTTTTCTGTAGAAAATATTTCTCCTCCGGTTATTGCCGTTCTGATTGAAAAAGTAAAAGTTTCAGATCTTTCCTCAGATTTAAACATACCTGATATTAGGTCTATCTCACCATTTTCCAAGGCTTTTAAAGTATTTGTCCATGTATCCAGTTTTATCTCAACATTATATCCCATAGCATTAGATGCAGCTGTTATTAACTCTAAATTAAATCCAGAAGGGTTTCCATTTTCATCAATAAAACTGTAGGGTGGATAAGCTATATCATCACCTACAACTATAGTTGGTCTTCCTTCTACATAGGATTCTTTTTCAACTAAAGTATTTATTCCTGCTTCTTCATCTTTCAGAATATTGTTGTATAAGGCAAATATCCCAACTATTAGGATAATCACTATTGTAATTATAGAAATATATATTAAATATTTTTTATCCATAAATAACCTCTCTACTTTATATCGGTATATATTTTATAAAATGAAGACATATTTAAATTTTATATTAGTATTTTAATTATATAATATAATCCTAATGTTGTAAATTTTTGAATTCTTTAGTTAGGATATTTGTCATATCTTTATATAATTTTTATGTTATAATTATTTTATTACATTTTAGGAGATAGTTATGATAAAAAAAATTAAGGAATATTTTATAGCTAAAGACGAATATTTTTATAAAACAATGTTCATAATTGCACTTCCCGTTGTTATACAACACATCATAAGTATCGGTCTTAACTTGGTAGATACAGTAATGATAGGTAGGTTAGGGGAAGATTTTTTAGCAGCTGTAGGTATTGCTAACAGAATATATTTTCTATTTACAATATTTTGCTTTGGTTTATACAGTGGTGCTTCAGTTTTTGTTTCCCAGTATTGGGGAGTTAAGGATATTAAAAATATAAGAAAGGTTTTCGGAATAGAATTAACCTTTGGTATTATAATAGCCATAGTTACTTCCCTACTAGTTCAGCTTTTTCCTCATCAAATAATGAGTATCTTTATTGATGAAGAATATGTTATTTCTCTAGGCATTCAGTATTTAAGGATAATTTCTTTTAGTTACATTGTTACTGCAGTATCCTTTGCCATAAGCTTTAATTCAAGATCTGTTCATTTACTTAAAAAGCCTACTATAATCAATGCTGCAGCAATAAGTCTAAATACCTTCTTAAACTATGTTCTTATATACGGGAAATTCGGATTTCCTTCTTTAGGTGTAGAAGGGGCTGCCTACGCTACTTTAATAGCCAGAAGCATAGAATTTATATTAATGGTATCAGTTATTTACTTTGATAAAAACCATCCCTTTTCCGCCAATTTCAAAGAACTCACCAACTGGGGATTACCAATGGTCAAAAGAGTGTTTCGTACTTCCCTTCCAGTTGTAGGCAATGAAGCAGCCTGGGGAATAGGAACCACTATTTATTATATAGCCTACGGCATGATAGGCCCTGAAGCTATAGCTGTAGTACAGGTTGCCTTTGTGATTTCAGACTTTTTTCAATCTGTATTTTTTGGGATAGGTAATGCATCAGCTGTTATGGTAGGAAACGAAATCGGAAGAGAAAAGTTTGACAAAGCCTATGATTATTCAAAAAGATTTATAGTAATCACATTCAGTGTAGCAATAATAATGTCTATCATATATTTCTTTTCAAGGAACATAATAATTGCTTTTTATGGTTTCAATGCTGTCACTAGCACAATTTTAAATAAAACAATAATTGTGTCTGCAATATTTTTAACACCTAAAATGCTTACCTATCTCATTATAGTAGGGATTTTAAGAAGTGGTGGAGACACGAAGTTTTGCTTAATACTTGAGTTTATATGTGTATGGGCTATAGGTATACCCCTTTCCTTCTTTTCAGTATTAGTACTTAACCTACCTATACATTTAGTATTAGCATTAGTTTTTTCTGAAGAATTAGTGCGTTTAGCAGTTGTACTTAAAAGATTTGAAAGCAAAAAATGGATAAACAATTTAATTACTTAATTGTTTATCCTTAAGTTTTTATTTGTAATTACACTATTCAGGTTTTTATCTTTAAAATGCATAACCATATTTTTATCATCTACTGTATATGTATTAATTTTAAATCCTTCATTATGAGCTTCATCTATAAACTCATCTGTTACTGACAAAAATTGAGGATGAATATATTCAGCCTTTATCTTTCTAAGATAATCCCAGGGCTTGTAAAGTGAAGCTTCTACCAGGGCTCCTGTTTTGATACTAGAATCAATTTCCTTGCATCTCAATATTGAGTAGTGATCAAAAGAGGATATTATAATATTTCCTTTTTTATAATATTTATCTATGTTCTCTATTACTTTTTCTTCAATATCTTTATAAAATCTATATCCAGCTTTTATTTCTATATTTATTTCAAAATTTTTATCTTTAAAATATTCCAAGACTTCTTTTAAAGTAGGAATTTTTTCAGAATAAAATTTTTTATCAAAGCTGTTTCCGGCGCTTAATTTTTTTAAGTCTTTATAGTTATAATCTCTAACGAATCCAATACCATCAGTAGTTCTATCTAGTGTATAGTCGTGAATTACAACAATTTCTCCATCTTTAGTCCTATGGACATCAAGCTCTATCCCATCCATACCTGCTTCATATGCTTTTTTGTAGGCTATCATGGTATTCTCTGGGTATATGCTGCTTAAACCTCTGTGACCGTATATTTTAGTCATTTTATCATCCCCATTTTATTATACTTAGTATCATTAAATCTAAGTATTTTATTTATTTTTCATAATGTTATTAATAATTTCCTTCATTTCTTCAATTGGAGCTTTTTCCCCAGTCCATATTTCGAAAGCTTCTGCTCCTTGATTAACTAGCATTCCTAATCCATTTTGAATAGTACACCCTTTTTTTTCTCCTTCTAATAACAACCTGGTTTTTATAGGATTATATACTATATCTATTACCAAATGTTTCTTTAATAAGAAATTTTTATCTAGTGAACATTCTTCTGTATTAGGATACATACCTACACTTGTGGTATTAATAATGACGTCTACTTTTTTTGTTATTTCTTTCATTTTTACCATATCATTATTATCTACATAGGAACAACAATTTCTCACCTTATTATTTGTTTCATTTGATAATTCTGCTGCCTTTTCAATGGTTCTATTTGATATGAATATTTTCTTAGCTCCTCTATCTGCTAAAGTCATTGCAATAGACCTACTTGCACCTCCAGCTCCCAACAACAAAAATTTACTACTACTTACATTAATTTTACTGTAATTTACTAGAGATTTAACAAACCCCTTCCCATCTGTATTAAATCCAATTAATTTACCTTGAGAAATTTTAACAGTATTAACAGAGCCTATTTTTTTCGCTAATGGATCAATTTCATCTAGAAATTTCATTATCTTTAATTTATAAGGAATAGTTACATTAAATCCTATAAATTTCATATGTTTAATTCCTTTTAAAACATCTTCAATATTATCTTCTTCTATTTCTAAAGGTAAATACAAATAGTTAAGATTGGTTTTTTCATATGCTTTATTATGCATTTCTGGTGAAAAACTGTGTTCAAGTGGGTTTCCTAAAAGCCCTAATAGTTGTGTTTCTGTATTTATCATAAAACCCTCCCCTAAATACTATTCATTAATTTTAATATTTTTCTTACTTTATCAACAGGAATTTGTCCCGGAGCAGAAACACTTTTTCCAACTGCAAAAGTCATATCTACTCCAAAATATTCTCCAAATACTCTAGTAATTTTACCGTAGTCCCCCATTGACATGGTAATTATAGGAATATCTACTTCTTTGGACTTTGCTCTATAAGTAGCATTAAATAATTTTAATACATCTTCATATGAATTAGCCATAACTGCCAATTTTGTAATGTCAGCTCCTAGCCTTTCACCTTCTATTATTTTATTTAGTATAAATTCTTCATCTGGCGTTTCATTAAAGTTATGATGAGATAAAATAAGGTGTTTTTTATACTTTATCACAAGGTTTTTAATTTCTTCAATAAATTCTTTATTGTTAATCATTTCTACATCTACTATATCAGCTAGTCCTGATTCTAGGGATTTCTTAATAATTTTTATTCTATCTTCCTGGCCAATCTTTTTATGACCACCTTCATCAAAATGCCTGCAGGTAAATATTACAGGTATATTCTTTGTGATTTTTTCTAGGGATTTCATAGACTTAAATAATTCGCTGTGATCATCATAATTTAAATTCCCAAAATAATCCACCCTCCACTCAATAACATCTGGTTTTAGTCTGATAATTTCATTAGCTTCTACCAATAAATCCTTTCCATTATTACTTACAAGAGGTAAGCATATTAAAATTTTTTCACCACCAAAAATCCTACCTTTTACTTTAACTTTTTTTCTACTTAGTTCTCTCACTCTTATCCCCCTGTTTTTTTATAAAGTCATATTTTACTACCTTTTTATCATTATATATAATATATTGGTTTTTTTAAATACAAAAATTCCTAGTAGATAGTTTTTTCCTTATTTGCTTTAATATATTAATATAATAAATATATTTTAATACAAGTTGTTTAATTTTATGATTTATGGATAAATATATATTAGAGGAGGTTTTAATAATGGATAACATAAAAGAATATTTATACTCTGTTTATCATCTTTGGTTAAAAGAATTAGATGATAGTAAATTTATAATTGGAATAACTGATTATATAACAGAAGAAATGGGAGATATAAACAAAATTAACCTAACCCGTATTGGTGCTAAACTCATGGAAGGAGATATCTTTGGCACAGTAGAAAACAACGAAGAAGTCTACGATTTAGCTATGCCTTTAGATGGAGAAATAATAGATGTTAATCCTAAAATAGAAAAAGAATTATCCAAAATAATGGATAATCCTTTAAATACCTGGCTTATAAAAATTAAATTAGCTAAAGAAGATCAGATTTATGATTTGCTAAATGAAATAGAATACATCAATTTTACCATCTAAAAACTCTATAGCAAATTTTTAATTTCGTTTATACTGTCAATATGATACTCTTTTACAGATTCGTTCATACCTTTTTTAGTATGCATAAGGACAAACATATGGCTGTACGCCTTTCTATACAAATCTAAATGATTCATATATTTTTTTATATCTACATTATGTTTTTTGCTGTTTATTTCTTTATGGTAAAATTGTATAAGATTTCTAAATTCATTCATCTTCAGTCTATATCCTTCTAAAGTCCTTACTACTATATATTCATTCTTTATTAAGAGATTGTTTTCTAAGAAATCTTTTAACTCTTTATCTATAGAAGTTAGCCTAACGAAAGGATTTGGAGGCTTTATGTAATAATTTATTATCAATGCAGACCCTATACCTATAAATGTTTCTATAGTTCTATTTATAACGTACTCTGCCGGTTGGAAGTTGTTTACATCAACTATTCTAAAACTAATAACCAAAAAAACCAAACTAGCAGTTTTAATATATTCTGTTTTTCCAACTACATTTCCAGAATATATAATCAGCAGCAATCCAATTGGTATTATATATAAAATATCTGGAGCTATGACAAGGTATGCAAAAGAAAATAGACTTCCTATTAATGTACCTATCCCTCTTACTCTTGCCATATCTGTAGTTTCAATAAGGGAACCCTGCATACATAAAAAAGCAGTCCAGGTAGCTTGAAAAGAATTCAACCCCATCAAATTACTTATAGTCAATGCTGCTAATACTGATAAAAAAGTTTTAATGCTTCTCATTCCTAATTTTGGTATTTTAATTTTTTTAATTATATTTTCCATTTCTATTCCTTTTATTTTTTTAGAACTTAACCATATCTTATATCCTTATGAAATATAAAAGAGCAACCTAATAGCTACTCTTCTTTTATTATCTTTTTTATTCTTTTTTCCAGGTCTCTTCTTTTAAGCCATATCTGTCTTTGGCACCCTGTGCATTTTATTCTAAAATCTGCACCTACTCTTAATATCTCCCAATCATAACTTCCGCAAGGATGCTTTTTCTTTAACCTAACTATATCTCCTTTTTCTAAATGCATTGGCATAATATCACTCCTTTATTAAATTGTTCCACGTGAAACATTTTACTCTATTATATCCTTATAGCTTAGATAGTTTAATACTATATTGTTTTCATAAAAAATACTACTGGATTCTGAATCTAATATCATACTTGTAACCACATTGTTTTGATCTGAAAACATAATAATTGGAGTTGCTAATGCAAAAACTAAGTAAAGTATTACAACAGTTTTTAATCCACCCAATACACCACCTAGAACCTTATTTGCCAGGTTTAATACTGGTAGTTTTACTATTGTATCTAAAATATTTGCAACAATAAATATCACTAAAAAGCTAAATAGTATCGCTATTGCAAATGAAATAAAAACCATAATCAAATTTGTTAACTGATTAGCAGTATTTCCATAATTGCTAATGGATAAAGAAGTTTCAGGATTATTAATTACATCTTTAAACATCATTTTCATATCAAAGGGAAGCTTATCAAATCCCTTAAACAAATCCGAAATTGAAACACTATCACCTATTTCAGTTATAAGCTCGGATATTTTTCCAGAAACAAAGTCATTTATGGTCTTTTCAAGTTTTGTGCTTTTTACTAAAAATTTCATAACCAAATGATAATATTCTTTTGATATAAAAAAAGCCAGTATTATTCCAATAAAACTGAATAAGGACATTATAAATCCTTTTTTAAGACCTGCAAAAATTGATATACCTATCAAGAAAATTATTATACCATCTACCAAGTTAAAATTCATAGCACCCTCCTATTTTATAGTTCCCTTGTAAAAACTAAAGTCTGTCTCTACGTATATATTGTTTTCAACTATACTGTAACTCATGATTTTTTCATTTATAGGCCAAATCGAATAAATTTCTTCACCTATTAGTGAAATTTTATTATTATTTCCAATTAAGATGTTATTATCATGTATAGTGATTTTATCATATGTATCATCTAATTCAATTATTTTTTCAACAGAACTATCAAATTTTATAATATGAAGTTTTTCTTTTTCTAAAAGAAGTATTCTCTTGTTATTTTCATCTATAATAAAGTCAACTATATTTTCAAAATTATTATACTTCCACAATATTATACCATCTGTATTAAAAGTATAGAAGTTTTTACCTGTTAAAACAAAATTTCTTGAAGATATTTGTTTTGCTTCTACTAACAATTCTCCTTCTAGTGTTGCTTCCCATCTTTTTATATCACCTTTTATGAGTCGCTGTTCTATTACAGAATTTATTCCTTCACTTGCTAAATAAAAATATCCAATAAAATAACTGTCTATATCATCCATTGGTGTCAAACAAATTATATTTCCATCTACTGTAATTTCTTCTATATTTCCATTAGCAATTTTAACTGCCTTATTTACATTGTCAGTTTTTAATATAGCGAAAATATCTTTACTTTTTTCTATGTAAAGAATTTGAGATTCAAAATTATATTCCTCTATGATGTTACCATTTATGTTAATCTCCAGAATTTTATTTTTATTTTCTGTTATTACAAAAATATTATCAAAATAAAAAACTTTGTATATAAAATCACTTACCTCTTTTGACCATTCCGTATCTCCGTTGTAATTAGTGTTTTTAATGGATTTATCACTAAAAGATATAATACCATTATCATGGTATATTTTTTCTCTTAAAAGTTCAATATTTAAGCTTTCTAAATCCTGAATCATTATTCTGTTTTCTTCTAGTTCTAAAATATCTTTCTCTATTATAAAATAGTATCCTAAAAATATTAGTACTATTAAAATTATTATAAATATCTTTTTCAAATTATCACCTACTACATTATATCATATAATGAATAAAAAAAAACATAACAATATAAGAGTAGAATGTTCCACGAGGAACATTCTACTCTTGTTTTAATTCTTAATTTATAAAGTCTTCTTTATCTCTTCATATTCATCTTGGTTATCTAAATCATAAGATGTACGTTTTGAATAATTCGTGTGTAAAAGTTTATGAGAAATTTCTTCATTTGGTTTTCTCAGATAATCTTCATACAATTTTATTATTTCTGGGTTCTGATGAGATTTTCTGATTTTATTAACTGAATCTTCTTCATATAGAGCCTTAGCCCTTTCTACTCTCCTATCTAAATACATCCTTGTTTTTGCCGATACATGTGATTGGCCTCCGCCATTTACACAGCCTCCTGGACAAGCCATTATTTCTATGAAGTGAAATTCTTTCTTTCCAGCTTTGATATCTTCAAGTAGTTGGGCTGCATTTTTTGTTCCGTGTACTACTGCAAGTTTTATTTCTGTCATTTCACCATCTATAGGTAATTTAATAGATCCTTCTTTGATGTTTTCTATTCCTCTTGCTTTCTTATATTCTATGTTCTCTAAGTCTTCACCTGTAAGGATATCTGCAACAGTTCTTAATGCAGCTTCCATTACTCCTCCAGTTGCACCAAATAATGCTCCTGCTCCTGAGTATTCTCCCATGCCTTTGTCAAATTTTTCATCAGGTAAATTTCCGAAATTAATACCTAATTGTTTGATCATTACTCCTAATTCTCTAGTCGTAATAGAAAAATCTACATCTCTAATCCTATCTACTTCCAGTTCTGGCCTTTCAGCTTCGTTTTTCTTAGCTATACATGGCATTACTGATACTACAACTATGTCCTTTGGATCAATCCCTGCTTTTTTTGCATAGTATGATTTGGTAATGGCTCCAAACATTTGTTGAGGAGACTTACACGTAGAAAGATTATCTAAAAACTCTGGATAATTAAATTCACAATACCTAACCCATCCCGGAGAACATGAAGTAATCATCGGTAATTTTCCACCTTTTTGTACTCTATTCAAAAATTCTGTTCCTTCTTCCATTATAGTGAGATCTGCTGTGAAAGTTGTATCAAATACCTTGTCAAAACCTATTCTCCTCATAGCTGCAACCATTTTTCCCGTTACTCTAGTCCCTAGGGGGTATCCGAATTCTTCTCCAAGAGAAGCTCTAACAGCAGGTGCAGTTTGCACTACTACGTGTTTATCAGGATTATCAATAGCTTCCCATACATCATCTATATTAGTTTTTTCCCTTAAAGCTGCAACAGGGCATGCCTGTATACATTGTCCACAATATGTACAAGGAACCTTATCCATAGAAAAATCAAAGGCAGGAGCTATTTCAGTCTCAAAACCCCTTTTAACAAAATCTAATATACCTATCCCCTGTATGTTTCTACAAGTACTTACACATCGGCCACATAATATACATTTACTTGAATCTCTTACTATAGAATTAGATACCTTATCTACAGTCCAATTTCTTTTTTCACCTTCATATTTTACATCTTCTACGCCTAACTCCCTACATAGAGCTTGAAGTTCACAGCTAACATTTCTATAACATACTAAACATTCTCTGTTATGATTAGCTAATATCAGCTGTAAATTATTTCTACGAGCACTCCTCACTCTTTGAGTATTGGTCTTAATCTCCATACCTTCCTCAACCTTTAATACACAGGATGCTGGTAAATTTCGCATTTGTTTTCCATTTATATATGCTTCTACTACACATAGTCTACAAGCTGCCACTTCATTAATTTCTTTTAAGTAACAGAGAGTTGGTATATCTATTCCTGCTTCTTTTGCTGCCATCAAAACTGTGTAATCTTTTGGAACTTGAACTTCTGTATTGTTTATTTTTACATTTATTTTTTCCATTATTTACACCTTCCTTACTCTTTTATAATAGCATCAAAAGGACAAGCTTCCATACAAGCCCCGCATTTGATACATTTCTCTTGGTCTATTTCGTGCACCTCTTTAACCTTTCCACTAATAGCATCAACTGGACAAACCTTAACACATTTTGTACATCCTCTGCAGTTATCAGTTATCACATAACTTAATAAGGCTTGACATACTCCTGCAGGGCATGTTTTTCTTGTAACATGTGCTTCATATTCGTCTCTAAAATATTTTAATGTTGATATTACTGGGTTTGGTGCTGTTTGTCCTAAACCACATAAGGAAGTATCTTTTATAGTTTCAGAAAGTTCCTCTAATGTATCTAAATCTTCCATTTTTCCCTTTCCTTCAACTATTCTATTAAGTATTTCAAGCATTCGCTTAGTTCCTTCTCTACAAGGCGTACATTTTCCACAGGATTCATCTACTGTAAAATCAAGGAAAAATCTAGCTACATCCACCATGCAGTTATCCTCATCCATTACTATCATACCACCAGAACCCATCATAGAACCCAGTTCTACCAATGAATCAAAATCTATAGGAGTTTTTAAATGGTCTCTCGTAATACACCCTCCAGATGGTCCTCCTGTCTGAACAGCTTTAAACTGTTTTCCATCGGGACATCCTCCTCCTATATCATAAATAACTTCTTCTAAAGATGTACCCATAGGTATTTCTACTAAGCCAGTATTATTTATTTTTCCTCCTAAAGCAAATACCTTAGTACCAGGTGATTTATCAGTACCAAAAGATCTAAACCAATTTGCTCCGTTATTTATAATTTGAGGTATATTAGATAATGTTTCTACATTATTTATTATTGTAGGTTTACCCCAAAGTCCTTTATTTGCTGGAAATGGAGGTTTGTTTCTTGACATACCTCTTTTTCCTTCTATAGAAGCTATCAGAGCTGTTTCTTCACCACATACAAAAGCTCCAGCTCCTAATCTAATTTCTAAATCAAAATCAAATCCGGATTCAAATATATTTTTCCCTAACAAGCCTTCTTTTTTAGCTTGGTCTATTGCTATTTCAAGTCTTTTTACTGCAATTGGATACTCTGCTCTTACATATACATATCCTTTAGTAGCTCCTATAGCATATCCTGCTATAGCCATAGCTTCTAGTACAGAATGTGGATCTCCCTCTAATATACTTCTATCCATAAATGCACCTGGGTCTCCTTCATCTGCATTACATATAATATATTTTTGGTCTGATTCGTTAGGTGCTGCAAATCCCCACTTTATTCCAGTTGGGAATCCTCCGCCACCTCTTCCTCTTAATCCTGAATCTTTAACCACTTCTATAACCTCTTCAGGAGTCATTTCTGTTAAAGCCTTACCTAAAGCCATATATCCATCCTGAGCAATGTATTCTCTTATATCTTCAGGGTTTATGATTCCACAGTTTTTTAGGGATACTCTTTTTTGTTTATTATAAAAGCTTACTTCACTTAAAGATTTTATTATATCCTCATCTATACTTTCTTCGTATAGATATTCTTTTACGATTCTTCCCTTGTATATATGTTCTTCTACTATTTTTTCTACCTTATCAACGGTCATTTTATTATAAAAAGCACCTTCAGGATATACTACTACTATCGGTCCCTCTTCACATAAGCCAAAGCATCCTGTAGATATAACCTGTACTTCTTTATCTAACTGATATTCTTTAATTTTACTTTCAAATTCCTCTTTTATTTTCGCAGAATTTGATGAAGCACATCCTGTTCCTCCACAAACTAGTACGTGAGCTCTGTATATTGCCATTTTAACACTCCTTTTTATCTTTTTTCTTCAGAACCAATAGTGTATTCATTTACTACATTTCCATCTATAATGTGTTCTGATATTATCCTTTTTGCCTTACGACTATCTACAAATATATATGTTACCTTTTCTTCTCCCGGTTTATATACTTCGACAATAGGTTCATACCTACAAATACCTATACATCCCGTCTGAACCACTTGTACATCATTTAAATTTTTATTGTCTACTTCTTCTATTAATGTCTGAAGTACCGGTCTTGCTCCTGCTGAAATACCACAAGTAGCCATACCTACTACTATTCTAATTTTTTTATTTGTATCTCTCATTTCTAAGTTCTTTTTTGATTCATCTCTCATTTTTTTTAATTCTTCTAAAGATTTCATTATATTACCTCCAAATTTTATTTATATTTTGCTAAAATTTTTGGTACATCATCAGGGGATATTTTTCCGTAAACGTCTTCACCTACCATTATTACCGGCGCAAGTCCACAGCATCCCAAACATCTTGTAGCATCCAGGGTAAATAATTCATCCTTAGTAGTTTTACCTTCTTCTATGCCTAACTCTTTTTTCAATCTATCTAATATCAACTGTGCATTTTTTACATAGCAGGCAGTTCCCATACATACAGATATAGTATTCTTTCCTTTTTTAGTTAAAGAAAATTGGGTATAAAAAGTTGCAACTCCATATATTTCCGCCATTGGTGTCTTAGTTTCTTCTGATATATATTTCTGCACCTCAATAGGTAAATATCCAAATATCTTTTGTGCTTTATGTAACGTTTGCATTAAGATACCTTTTTCACCCCTATGCTCTTCTATATAAGACTTCAATTCTTTAAAATTTTTCTGGTTTTCTTTCAAATTCATAGCTTTTTGCACTTTCTAACCTCCTATTTTATATAAAAATAAATAATAACCGAATATATTAATCATTTCGGTTATTATACTTTATTGTTATTTTTTTGTCAATTATTTATTATGGTTATTTGTTAATATTTTGTAAATATTTTCCAGCTGGGAATCATCATTGAAAAATATCTCTATTTTCTTCTTTTTTCCTCTGTTTTTTATTTTAATCTCTGTTTTTAAAGCACTTTGAAGTTCTTCTTCTAGATTTAAAACATATGCTTCTTTATCTGGTTTTTTCTTTTTTTCCTTACCTTGTTTCTTAAGATTTTTAACTATTTTTTCCAGTTCTCTTACTGACAATCTTTCCTTAATTACCCTATTTATCAGTTGTTTTTGTCTATTTTCTGTTAATCCTATAAGTATTTTTCCATGTCCCTGACTGATTTTTCCTTCTATAATCATATTTTTAACAAAGTCTGACAATTTAAGTAGTCTAAGAATATTTGTTACATAAACCCTGCTTTTTCCTACTACTTTAGATAGTTCTTCCTGGGTTAAATCATATCTTTGAATAAGTAAATCATATGCTATCCCTTCGTCAATAGGGTTCAAATCCTCTCTTTGAATATTTTCAATTAATGCCATTTCCGTTTGACTTTTATTATCCAAATCTCTTACTATTGCAGGTATTTTATCCAAACCTAGCTCAATGGAAGCTCTCCATCTTCTCTCCCCAGCTATAATCTGGTAGTTATCTTCGACTTTTTTTATTATAATAGGTTGTATTAGACCGTGTTCTTTAATTGACTCTGCCAGTTCCTGTATCTTATCCTTATCAAAGGTTTTTCTTGGTTGATTTGGATTTGGCTCGATTAAACTAAGATCAATTTCAACTACACTACTTTCATCTGCCTTATCTAAGTCTTCACTTATTAGAGCTGATAATCCTTTTCCTAAAGCTTTTCTTTTTTTTGCCATCTAAAACTCCCCTCTAATTTCTTTTTAAAAATTCCTCGGCTAAGCTTTCATAGGCCTTCGAACCTTTAGATTTACTATCATAGTCAAATACAGACATACCGTAACTTGGTGCTTCTGCCAAGGTTACATTTCTTGGTATGATTGATGTATACACTTTATTTTTAAAGTATTTTTTAACTTCTTCCACTACTTGAACAGATAAATTAGTTCTTCCATCAAACATGTTTAAAACTATTCCTTCAATTTCTAAAGATGGGTTAAGTGTTCTCTTTACTAGTTTAACAGTATTTACCAATTGACTTACACCCTCTAAAGCATAGTATTCACACTGTATAGGTATAATAACAGAATCTGCTGCTGTTAAAGCATTTATTGATAATAGTCCCAAAGATGGAGGACAATCGATAAATATATAATCATAATTATCCTTTACTGTAACCAATTTTTTTCTTAAGGTATTTTCTCTATATTTAGACTTTGTGAGTTCTATTTCTGCCCCGGCAAGTTCTATATTTGCTGGTATAAGGTCTAGATTTTTTTTATCAGTTTCTAATATAGCCTCTTCTAGATCTATTTCATTCATTATACAATCATATATAGTATATTCTACTTTTTCCTTATCTATGCCAAATCCACTAGTAGAATTCCCTTGGGGATCTATATCTACTGTTAGAATTTTCTTGTCTTTTTCTGCTAAAATAGCTGATAGATTTACATTTGTTGTTGTTTTTCCTACTCCACCTTTTTGATTAAAAATCGTTACAATTTTGCCCATAGCTCCACCTTTATAAATTATTTTTTGGAATTTTAACCTTAACCTCTATATAGTCGTCTTTTTCTTTTTCTTCAAATTTAGCTTTTATTCCTGTTTTTAATATTTCATTATATGCATTTTTTATTGTATTTATATATATTTTATAATTAATAAAGTTTCTTATATTTTGTTTAGTTGGTTTTTCTTCTTTATCTATTTTTTCCTTAACTGACTTAATCAGTTTTTCAGTATCTTTTACATTTAGATTTTTTTCTATAACTTTGTTTAATATTTCTTCTTGTATACTTTCATCTTCTATTTTTAGGAGTGCTCTTCCGTGTCTTTCTGTAAGATCATTAGTTAGAAGCTTTTCCTTAATAACTACTGGTAACTTTAATATTCTGACTTTATTAGCAATAGTAGACTGACTTTTACCAATTTTTTGAGACAATTCTTCTTGAGTTATACCGAATTTTATCATTATTTGCTGGTATGCTCTTGCCTCCTCTATAAAATTCAAATCTTCTCTTTGAATATTTTCTATTAAAGCAATATTAGCTGAGTCATTTTCTTCTATATCCACTACAATAGACGGTATTTCATCTAATCCAGCCATTTTTGCAGCCTTAAATCTTCTTTCTCCTGCTACTATTTCGTAGCTTTCCTCATTTAATTTTCTCAAAGATATAGGTTGTATAATTCCGTAAGATTTTATAGAATCTCTTAGCTCTACTAAACTTTTATCCTTAAATATTTCTCTAGGTTGATATCTATTTGGTGTTATTTTATTTAAATCTATTTTAATTATTTCTTTATTATCCATGTAATCTCCTATAATGGTTTTTTGTTTGGTGTTCCCGGTTTTCTAGGATATTTTTTAGGTGTACCTTTTATTTTCTTAACTACAATCATACTTCTGGAAATATCAGTTTCCGGCAATTTATATTCCTTAATATCTATTATTTCTCCACCTAATAAATTTAGTGCATTCTTACTTTCTTTAATTTCATCTTTAAAATTAGAGCCCTTAAATGCTATAAATAATCCGCCTTTTTTTACAAATGGTAGTACATATTCAAGAAGAACATTTAAAGAAGCCACCGCCCGAGAAAATCCGTAGTCGTATTTTTCTCTATATTTTTTATTTTTTCCTAACTCCTCTGCTCTAGCATGTATACACTCTACATCTTCTAAATCCAATTCTTTAACTACTTCATCAAGAAATTTAATCCTTTTATTTAAAGAGTCAACCAGGGTAATATCCATATCATTATCTATTAACTTTAAAGGTATTCCTGGAAAACCTCCGCCTGTTCCTACATCAATAGTTTTTGATCCTTCTTTAATTATAACATACTTTTTTATAATAATACTATCAATAAAGTGTTTTAAATAAATCTCTTCTTCACTATCTATAGATGTAATATTTATTTTTTTATTCCACTCTATTATTAGGTCCTTATATTTTTTAAAGCTTTTTATAGATCCTTCATTATAATCTATATCTATTTTTTTTAATAAATTTTCGAAATAACCTATTTTATCCATCTTAATTTTTTAATCTCCTTTGCTGTTCTAAATATATCAATAGTACATTTATATCAGCAGGTGAAACCCCTGAAATTCTAGATGCCTGTCCGATAGATTCCGGCTTTAACTTGTTAAGCTTTTGTCTAGCTTCCAATCGTAACCCTTCAATATTACTATATTCAATCTCTTCATCTAATTTTTTATTTTCCAGTTTTTTAAATTGTTTGATTTGTTTTAACTGTTTTTTAATATATCCTTCGTACTTGATTTCTATTTCAACTTGAGTTTTTATTAACTCCTTTATATCCGGTCTTGATTCATCCAGCTCTAACAAATCGTCGTATTTTACTTCTGGTCTCTTTAAAAGATCATATATACTTGTTGGTGATTTAACAGGAACACTCCCGATTTTTTTTAAAAAAATATTGTTTTTTTCCTTGGGAGTTATAATAGTCTCTTTTAACCTTATAATTTCTCTATCCACCTTATTTTTTTTATCTATATATTTTTCGTATCTTTCTTTTTTAACTAAACCAAAATCATAGCCTTTCTGAGTTAGTCTTACATCTGCATTATCCTGCCTAAGGACCAACCTGTATTCAGCTCTAGAAGTCATCATTCTGTAGGGTTCTTTTGTCCCCTTTGTTACCAAATCATCTATAAGCACACCAATATAAGCCTCTGATCTATCTAATATGAAAGGCTCTTTTTTGTTTAATTTTAACACTGCATTCATTCCAGCTATAAGTCCTTGACCTGCTGCTTCTTCATAACCACTGCTTCCATTTATCTGACCTGCAAAAAATAAATTTTCAATATTTTTATATTCCAAACTTCTCTTAAGCTGGGTAGGATCTATGCAGTCGTATTCTATAGCATAAGCCGGCCTCATTATCTTACACTCTTCCATTCCTTTAATGGTCCTGTACATACTTATCTGGATTTCTTCCGGAAGTGTAGTAGACATACCCTGTATATACATTTCTTTTGTATCTAATCCTTCAGGTTCTACAAATATTTGGTGTTTTGATTTGTCTGAAAATCTATTTACCTTATCTTCTATAGATGGGCAGTATCTTGGTCCTATGCCATCCATTTCACCAGCATACATAGGAGAAAGAGATAGGTTCTCCAATATTACATCATGGGTTGTATTATTTGTATATGTAAGATAACAGGGTTCTTGGTCTATATCTATGTTTTCTGTCATAAAAGAAAAGGGTACTATTTCTTTATCACCTTCCTGAATTACCATTTTTGAATAATCCATAGTGTCGGAGTGAACTCTTCCAGGTGTTCCAGTTTTAAGTCTCTGAAGTTTAATATCTAATTTTTTTAAAGAATCAGACAGTTCATTTGAAGGAAACAGTCCTCCAGGACCTCCTTCATAGTTTACCTTACCTATGTATATTCTACCTTTTAGATATGTTCCAGTACATACTATTACAGATTTAGCTTCATAATAAGAGCCTGTTTGGGTTAAGACCCCTTTTACAACTTCTTTTTCTACATCTATTTCTACTGCTTCATTTTGAACTAAATCCAAATTCTCTTGATTTTCAATTTCCTGTTTCATACTCACGTGATATATTCTTTTATCAGCCTGAGCTCTAAGAGAGTGAACTGCAGGTCCTTTTGATGTATTAAGCATCCTACACTGTATCATTGCTTTATCTATCACCAAACCCATCTGTCCACCTAAAGCATCAATTTCTCTTACTAAATGACCCTTTCCAGTTCCTCCAATAGAAGGATTGCAGGGCATCATAGATATAGAATCTAAACTCATGGTCATCATTAAAGTTTTTTTGCCCATTCTTGCTGAAGCAAGAGCAGCTTCAGTACCAGCATGACCAGCACCTACAACTACTACATCGTATTCTCCTGCTGTAAATTTTTTAACTTTACTCATCTATTTCCTCCTACTACTTTCCTATACAAAAATTAGCAAATATCTTTTCTATTACACTTTCTGATACAGTACTTCCCGTTATTTCTCCAAGATGTTTTATAGTATCGTTGATATCTACTTCTAAGCACTCCAAGGTCAATCCTGATTCTATACCTTCCAGTAATTCACTAATACTTTTATCTGCTTTTTTCAAAAGATTCTTATGTCTTGTATTAGTTACAATTAAGTCGTTGTTTGTATCTATATTTCCTGATAAAAATTCTTTCTTAACCTTATTTTCTATTTCTTCCAAGCCCTCATCTTTTAAAAGAGATATTTTTATACTTTGTTTCCCTATTTCTAAATGATTACTTAAGTCTAACTTCGTATCTAAATCAGTTTTATTCATCAAGTATATCACTTTTTTATTCTTTATATTTTTAAGTATTATTTCATCATCTTTTTCTAATTCCTTAGAAGCATCAAGTATCATTATTATTAGGTCAGACTCATCTATTTTATCAATTGCTTTTTGCACCCCTATTTTTTCTACCAGGTCATCTGTATATCTTATTCCTGCAGTATCTATTATATTCAGAGGAACACCAGCTAAGTTAACAAATTCTTCTATAGTATCTCTAGTTGTTCCAGGTACTTCCGTAACTATGGACCTATTTTCATTTAAAAGAAAATTCATAAGAGATGATTTTCCAACATTTGGCTTACCAAGTATTAAAGTATTTATACCTTCTTTAAATATCTTCCCAGTATCTGCTGTACTTATAAGCTTTTCTATTTTTTCTTTCATTACTTCTGCTTGTTTTTTTATTTTTTCCTTTGTTAACTCTTCTTCATCATATTCAGGAAAATCAATATTTACTTCCAAGTGAGCCTTTAATTCTATAAGCTCATCTACTATCTTATTAACCTGTTTTGATAATCTACCTTGAAGCTGGTCCATGGATAAACTCATGCTTTTTTCTGTTTTTGAGCTAATTATATCCATTACTGATTCAGCTTGTGTAAGGTCTAATCTACCGTTTAAAAAGGCTCTTTTGGTAAATTCTCCCCTATCTGCTAACCTACAATTTTCTTCTAATATAATATCCAAAATTTTTCTAAGGGATACAATACCTCCGTGACAGTTTATTTCTACAACATCTTCCTTTGTATAAGTATAAGGCTTTTTCATATACACTGTCAAAACTTCATCTACTTTTTCTTTATTTAATGGATCAATTATCCAACCGTAGTTTAGTTTTCTTTCATCAAGGCTTTTTAGTTTTTTCCCACTTTTACTTCTAAAAATTTTATCAGCTATACTTACAGCTTCCTCGCCACTTATTCTAATTATACCTATTCCTGAAACTCCATAAGCCGTTGATATTGCAGCTATAGTTTCCATAATATCTTCCTTTCTAATCAAAAAAACCCGATATACACCGGGTTTAGTCTTTATTTTAAATCTATAACAACTCTTCTATATGGGTCTTCCCCTTCTGAGTAGGTTATTATATCTTTTTCACTTTGTAAAGCAGAGTGTATAATTCTTCTTTCGTAGGGATTCATAGGTTCAAGTTTAATTTTCTTTTTATAATATTTGCATTTGTCTGCTTTTTTTAAAGCTAATCTTTCTAAAGTCTTTTCTCTTTTATCTCTATAACCGTCTATGTCTACAATTGTTCTTACATAATTATTTCTTTCTTTATTTACTATTAAACTTAGTACATATTGAAGTGAGTCTAAATTCTTTCCTCTTTTTCCAATAAGTATTCCCTTATCATTTCCTTCAATATCATTTACTACTATGTCTAAAGTATCATTATCAAATTCTATTTCGTAATTGCAATCAATATTCATTTTTTTAAGTAGAAGATCTAAAAAATTTGAAGCCTTTTCTTTAGGTCCATTTACTATAGATACCTTTACCTTTGCATCTTTTGCCATCAATCCCAAGAATCCGTTAGTTGGATTTTGTAAAATATCTATATCTACTTCATTTATATCAGCTTTTAATTCTTCTAAAGCTGTGCTTACTGCTTTTTCTACAGTATCGCTTTCTTTTATAATGTAATTCATTGCTACTTAGCCTCCCCTATTTTCATTCCCTTATTTAAGGCAATATACTGCTGAGCTATTTGGAAGCTGTTACTTACTGTCCAATACAATGTTAGTCCTGCTGGAAAACTTAAAGCAAAGAAGAAAATCATAAGAGGCATAACTTTCATCATTGTATTTTGTGTTTGAGCCGCTTGACCATCTCCTCCAGATTGACCAGATTGCATCATTTTACTCTGATAAAAAGTTGTAATTCCTGCTACTATAGCTAATAATGGAAGTGCCTGTCCTATAAAAGGTATCTCTACTCCTATATTAAGTCCATTTACTGCTCCACTTTCAAGTAACTCATTAGCTGGAAATCCTAAATCCTGTATCCATAAAAAACTTTTATTCATTGCATCATATATTTCCTGACTATGAAAAGCATATTTTACAGGATCTCTTAAAACATAGAAAAATCCAATAAGTATTGGAAATTGTATCAGTAAAGGTAAACATCCACCCATAGGGTTAACATTATTTTCTTGATATAGTTCCATGGTTTTTCTGTTTAATGTTTCCTTATCATTTTTATATTTCTTCTTTAATTTCTCCAACTCTGGTTGAAGCTTCTGCATATTTTTCATTGAATCCGTCTGCTTTTTTGTTAATGGAAGCAGTACCAATTTTAATAAAATACCAGCTACTATAATTGCCATTGCGTAAGCTGATATTACAGGGTTATCTACAAATTTCAGTATATCATAAATAAATTTAACCATAACCCCCATGGGTCTAGCTATAAAATCTAACATTTTAACCTCCAAATATTATATTAATGGGTCATACCCTCCCTTATTAAAGGGATGACACCTTATTATTCTCTTAAAACTCAAGTAACTTCCTTTGATTGCTCCGTATTTTTCCACTGCCTGGAGTGAATACTGAGAACAAGTTGGATAAAACCTACAATTTTTTACTCCCGTTTTGGAAGAAAATTTTTGGTATGTTTTTATTAATATTATTAATATTTTTTTCACTTTTTATCACCAAGATATAGTTTTGTTTTTTTTCCAAGCTTTACAAAGGAATTTTCCAATTCTTTAAAATCACAATCCATTCCTCTAACTCTAGACATTACTACCACGTCATATCCGTCTTTTACACTGTCTAAATTTTCTCTAACAATATGTTTCAGTCTTCGTCTAATCTTGTTTCTGACTACTGCCTTGTTTATCCTTTTAGCTGTAGTTATTCCAAACCTAGTATTTCTTTCATTGTTTTTGAGTATAAAAAATACTAAATTCCTATCAGCATATGATTTACCGTATTTATACACTTTCTTAAAGTCTTTATTTTTTCTTATTACATTATCTTTTTTCAAATTAAACATCCTTAATGGAATAAAAAGGCCTTTTCTATAGGCCTTATGATGACAATTTTTTTCTACCTTTTTTTCTTCTTCTTTTTAATACATCTCTTCCTGCTTTTGTCTTCATTCTTTTCCTGAAACCGTGTTCTTTACTTCTTTGTCTCTTTTTTGGTTGATATGTTCTTTTCAACTGTGACACCTCCTTAAAACTTAAATATCTATATAAAAACATAACTATCCAATTTTAATCTATACTAGATTATATTAATATAAGGTCCATATGTCAAGATAAATAAGGTTTTTGAAAATAATTATATTAATAGAATAATTCTTCTATTATATCTTTTACTTTTTCTATTTTATTAGACTTGTATGCATTTTCTCCAGTAAAAACAAGACCTTGGTCTACATTTCCCTCTACTGAGTTTATTAGAGCCTGAGATATACAAAATTTAGTATCCTTGTAATTACACTTTTTTATGCAATTTATACATTTTTCAATTTTGGGTTTCATTCCTTCTTCTACATTTTTTAAAAATTCATTATTTATAGCTCTTCCCGGTAACCCTACAGGACTATCCATTATATTTATATCCTCTTTTTTAGAATTAATATATTCGTTTTTAAAATTAAAATCAGCATCACATTCTTCAGTAGTTACAAATCTAGTAGACATCTGTACTCCATCATAACCTATTTTCAATATCTTTTCCACATCTTCTTTGTTGTAAATACCACCTGCAGCTATTAATGGTATTTCTTTTTCATATTTTTCTTCATATTTTTCTAATACTTTTTTTGTCTCTTCTAAGGTTTTTTTAAAATCAAAATTTTCTTCCTCTAGATCTTTTTTCTTAAATCCTAAATGTCCTCCTGCTTTAACACCCTCTACTACCACTGCATCTGGAATTTTTCCATATTTTTTATCCCATACCTTAGTGATAATCCTCGCAGCCTTAGCTGATGAAACTATAGGAAAAAGTTTTGTATCATATCCCTTACTTGCTTCTGGAAGTTCAAGAGGTAATCCTGCTCCTGAAACTATAATATCTACTCCTGCTTCCACAGCTATTTTAACATATTCTTTGTATTTATTCATAGCTACCATAAAATTAATACCAATAACCCCATTATTACTCTCTTTTTTTGCTTTTTTAATTTCTTTTATTATAGCTCTTTTATTAGCTTCAAAAGAATTTGTGTAAAAATCATCTTCTCTATATCCTAAATTTACACCAGATAAAACTCCTATCCCACCGTTTTTTGTAATTGATGATGCTAAATTCCATCTAGAAACACCTATACCCATACCTCCAAGTATTAAAGGTATCTTTGTTTCTATATTTCCTATTTTAAATCCTTTATAATTCATTTTGACCTTTCCTTTTTATTTAATTATTTACAATATACTATATAATAAATACATTTTAAAACATATTCAGTAAATATAATAGATATAATAGTATATAATTTAAAATCTTTCAAATTTTTATTAAAATAAATTCTTTATTTCATTGATATTGTGGATAATATTTGGTAATATTAATATGGCTGTGGATAACTTTGCGTTTTTATCCATTTCTTTAAATTTTGTTGATTATTTATTTATAATTATACCATGATATTATAATTTAAATAATTTATGTGTTATTAAAGTTATTAACAATTTGAATATAGATAGCTTTTTTTGTTTAAAAAGAAATATTATCAACATTTTTATTATTTTGTGGAGGTTTTATATGAACATTGATAACAATTTAGAAAAAATCTGGGATGAGGTTTTAGACATAATTAAAGAAGACCTAAACAACGTCTCATATACCACCTGGTTTAAACCAATTAAACCATTAAAATTAGATGAAAACGTAGTGTATCTTCAAGCACCAGAAGAATTTTTAAGAAATATGATTACAAGAAGGTATAATAAACTGCTTCAAAATTCCTTTAATCATATATTAAAAAAAGAAGTAGAAGTTAAAATACTAATACCAGGAGAAGATGTAGAGGAAAATGAAATAAAATCTCAACCTAAAAAATTTCAAAATGAAAAAAAAGAAAAAAAATACAACCACTCTATAAAATCTTTCTTAAACCCTAAATATAAATTTGATACATTTATAATAGGTAACAGCAATAGATTTGCCCATGCAGCATCTTTAGCTGTAGCAGAATCACCATCATCAGCATACAATCCACTATTTTTATATGGAGGCGTTGGACTGGGTAAAACTCACCTAATGCATGCCATAGGTCAATATATAGTATCAAACAATGCTGATGCTAAAATTTTATACGTTACATCTGAAAAATTTACTAATGATTTGATAAACTCTATTAAAGACGATAAAAATGATGAGTTTAGAAATAAATATAGAAAAATAGATGTACTACTTGTAGATGATATTCAATTTATTGCAGGAAAAGAAAGAACTCAAGAAGAATTTTTTCATACCTTTAATACACTTCATTCTGCAAACAAGCAAATTATAATTTCTAGTGATAGACCTCCTAAAGAAATACCAACTTTAGAAGATAGGCTCAGATCTAGGTTTGAATGGGGGCTAACTGCTGATATTCAAGCGCCAGACCTTGAAACAAGAATAGCTATTCTTAGAAAAAAAGCAGAACAGGAAAACTATGAAGTAAAAGATGAGGTTATGGAGTACATAGCAAATAATATCCAATCAAATATAAGAAAACTGGAAGGTGCATTAATTAGATTATATGCGTATTCTTCATTAACTAATAAAAGTGTAGATCTTTCATTAGCAGAAGAAGCACTTAAACATCTTATATCAGAAGACAACAAAGAAATAACAATAGATGACATAAAAAAAGTAATAGCAACATACTTTAACCTAACCCTGGATGAAATAAACTCTAAAAAGAAGCCTCAGCGTATTTCTTTTCCTAGACAGATAGGCATGTATTTATCCAGAAAACATACTGAACATTCCCTACCTAAAATAGGAGAAGGCTTTGGTGGTAGAGACCACTCTACAGTACTACACGCTTACAATAAAATAGAAGGATTGCTGGATACTGATTTAGACCTTCAAAAGAAAGTAGATGAAATAGAATCAGAACTACTATAGTTATAAACACAAAAAGTTAACAACTATGTGTATTGCCTGTTGTGAATATTTAATAGATTTTTTTATTATTTATCTATTAACATTTTATTAATCTATGTAATTACTCTAAATAAAATGATTAAGGTCTTATCAACAAATTAACAGCACTTACTACTATTACTATTTAAATATAAATAATATATAATAATATAACAAATAACGGAGGTTGTTTATGAAATTATCAATTAGTCAAAAACATTTATCGAGAGGAATTAACATCGTAAGTAAAGCAGTATCTACAAGAACAACAATGCCTATACTATCTGGATTACTTTTAGAAGCAAGAGATAATACTCTTTATCTTACTGCTACAGATTTAGACTTAGGTATTAAAACATCTATAACTTGTAATGTAGAAGAAGAAGGATCAATAGTAGTTAATTCAAGACTTATAAATGACTTTATTAGAAAACTACCATCATGTTAATTTAGATAGTGAAACTGCTACAAAACAAGAGATACAAAGTGCTGTTTCAAATTTATTAAGCAGTGGAAGAAGAAATTATGGACCAAGATTAGTAAGGTTTATTGAATTATCTGAAACTCTAACCAAAGAAGAAAAAATAGAACTTGAAAAAGAAATTAGCAATATGGACCGTTATTGGGGCTTTCATACAAATTTATGCTAATGAGTTAAAGAAACTTGTAGGTGAATCTGAGTACTTTTTTTATAAGCGAGGATTTGAAACAGCAAAAGGGACTGTTGATGTTTACGTATATTTTTTTGAATTAGGTCATAAGTTAATAAAGGAAAATGCCTTTTTGTGCTACATAACACCGAATAGATATTTGTCAGCTAACTATGGAAGTGCTTTAAGGGCTTATATGGTAAATAATTTCAAATTTATTTTCATTGGAGATTATTCAAATGTCAAAGTTTTTTCGGAAGCATCTACTTATCCTGTTGTTACCTTGATTTCTAAAAAAATAAACCTCGAAAAGAAATATACCTTTTCATCATTTACATTTATGGGTGAAAATAACAACTTTGCTTGGAGAAGATTTGAATCTGATTATTTAAATTATCTGGATAAAAACATTTTAGGATTTATACTTAGCTCTAAGTTTGAGATTTCAAAGTATGTTATTGAGAATTCTGAGCCACTTCTTTCAGCAGGAG
>JAWOEG010000055.1:0-17291 GCA_046482875.1 Eubacteriales bacterium
CAAAATTTTCTAAAGCTTTAACCAGAGCAGCTGCACCAACTAGGGTTATATTTGAAACCTTAGATGGTTCTATCTCGGGTTTTAAAAGAATAGATATAAGTAGGCTCTTTCCTTTTGGCGAAGACCACTTTCTTCCTAAACGACCTCTGCCGGCTGTTTGATTTTCGCTTATTATTACCGTACCATCAGTAGATGAATCTGCTATTTCCTTAGCCTTTTTATTAGTAGAATTTATAGTATCAAAATACAATATATTTCTACCTATAAAGTCAGTGTTTAAGAAAGGCTCTATTTCTTCATAGGAAAGAATATCCGGTGAAGAAATAAATTTATATCCCTTCCTCGATACTGAATCTATTTCATAACCTTCTTCTTTAAGAGAATTTATATTCTTCCAGACTGCTGTTCTGCTTACATTTAATATATTGCTTATTTTTTCTCCTGAAATAAAATCTTTGTTTTCCTTTAATATTTTCAATATTTTGTTTTTCATTTGGCACCTCTTGTGATATTTTCATTAAACTTTTCTTCCTATAATATTAACATAGAAACTTAAAAATATAAATACTATTGTAAACCAAGATAAATTTACAGTTGACAATAATCTACCTTGAATATATAATTGTTAACCGTAATACAAATTAAGTTGACAATGGAGGATATATGAAAATTACTACGAAAAATATGATACTAACATCCTTATTCGCCGCTCTTACAGCTATAGGGGCTGTACTAATAGTTATACCCTTAGGCCCTGTAGATTTTACTCTTCAATTATTTTTTACGATTTTATCTGGAACTATTCTTGGTTCTAAATACGGAGCTATGTCTCAAATCCTTTATGTTGGAATGGGAATAATAGGTCTTCCAGTTTTTGCAGGAGGAAAAGGAGGATTCGCATACATTTTTGCTCCTTCTTTTGGATATTTACTTGGATTTATTTTAGGGGCGTATATTTCTGGGAAAATAGTTGAAAAACTAGGCTGGAAGAGTTTTAAAAACATATTAATAGCATCTCTTGCCGGTTTGGCCGCTGTTTATTTGATAGGGTTTCCATATCTTTATATTATTCTAACGAAGGTTAATGGACTAGATTTAAGTTTCTATGAGGTGCTTAAGAGTGGAGTATTGATTTTTATGCCTGGAGATTTAGTTAAATGTGTAATTGCATCTTTATTGAGTATAAAAGTACTTCCTATATTAAAAAAAGAAATATTAAGATAAATAAAAACACTAACTTCCTTAACAGTTTATATATTTTCTGCTAAAATAAGATTAATATATAATAAGGAAGTTTTTTTATGGACGATTTTTTTATGAACAAAGCATTAGAAGAAGCTAAGGAAGCATTTAACTTAAATGAAGTTCCTATAGGGGCTGTTATTGTTAAAGATGGTAAAATTGTAGGCAAAGGATATAATAAAAAAGAGATGTCTCTTGATTCTACAAATCACGCCGAGATAATAGCTATAAAAGAAGCATCTAAAAACTTAGGAAGGTGGAGACTTACAGACTGTGTTATGTATGTGACTGTTGAGCCCTGTCCTATGTGTGCTGGAGCTGTAGTAAACTCAAGAATCAAAGGACTGGTAATCGGAACCATGGATCCAAAAGGAGGAGCCTGTGGATCTTTATATAATATAGTAGAAAATGATAACCTAAATCACAAATTAGAGGTTAAAAGAGGCGTTTTAGAAAAAGAATCTTCAGATATTATGAAGAAATTTTTCAAAAAATTAAGAGAAGGAGAGAAATTATGATATTAGATTTATTAAAATCAAGAAGAAGTATTAGAAAATTTGAAGATAAAAAAATTGAAGAGGATAAAATACAGAATTTAAAGGAAATTGCTTTACTTTCACCAACTTCAAAAAACAAAAGAGGTTGGGAATTCATATTTGTAGAAGAGAAAGATACACTAAAAAAACTATCTGAAGTTAAACCTCATGGAGGAAAAATGATAGCAGATTCCTCATTAACTATAGTTGTAGCAGTAGATGAAAAAGATAATGATGTATGGATAGAAGATGGGTCTGCTGCCATATCTTATTTGCATTTAGCCTGTCACGAAATGGGACTGGGTTCATGTTGGGTGCAAATAAGAAATAGAAAACTAGACTACGAAAAAGATATAGATTCAGGGGAATTAGTACAAGGAATTTTAAATATTCCTAAAAATAAAAAAGTTCTAGCTATGCTTCCTGTTGGATATCCAGTTGAAGAAAAAAGCCCACATGATTTGAATAAACTAAAGAAAGAAAAGGTTCATTTAGAAAAATATAACAAGTAGGAGTTTAAATGGAAAACTACAGTTTTTTAATTATAAATCTAGCAAATAAGTTTGGAACATTATTTATATTTACCTTTATTTTATCAAATTTAAAGCCTGCCAAAGCATTGATTAATAAAAAACCGGTAAGTTTAAAGGATAAACTAATTCTTTCCGTAGTTTTTGGTATATTTGGAATAGTAGGTACTTATCTTAGTGTAGAATTTGATGGAGCGTTAATAAATACTAGAATAATAGGTGTAGCTACTGGTGGAATACTGGGAGGACCTTTAGTAGGTTTTCTTGCTGGATTGATAGCTGGACTTCACAGATATACTATGCCTACAGGTCTCTTTACCCAAGTGGCCTGTGCTGTTTCCGTTCCCCTTGAAGGATTGGTTGCAGGATTAATTGGAGCAAAAATAAAGAACAAAAAGAATATATGGGCTTATGCGGCCTTAGTGGGAGCTATAGGAGAAAGCATGAGGAAGGTTTCTGTTCTAATATTTTCTAGACCTTATCCTTTGGCAGTAGAACTTGTTAGAAACATATGGGTTCCTATGGTTCTTATTAATTCCATTGGACTTGCCCTATTGTTTTTAATAATAGCAAATGTAAATAAGGATAGAGAGAAAATAGGAGCTGAACAGGTTAATCTTTCTATAAATATAGTTGATAAAATACTTCCTTACCTAAAAGGAGGCCTTCACTTAGGAAATGCAAATAACATTACTGACAATATTCAAGAAATGACGGATTTTGATGCCGTTACCATTACAGATAAGGATATTATAATTGCACATTCAGGAACTAGTACAGAAAGGCATGGAGCGGGTAAGCCTATAGTTACTGATTCAACTATTGAGGTTTTAAGAGAAGGAAAAATGATTCTAATGGATAAATGTATGGAAAAGAATTGTGAAGTTAAAAATTGTATGTTGAATTCTTCTATAATTACACCCCTTAAAGATGGCGAAAAAATTGTAGGTACTATGAAATTTTATAAATCTCCTCAAAACTCTATGACTGATATAGACAGAGAGACAGCCTGGGGATTATCAAAATTGATATCTAATCAAATTAGGATAAATAGACTAGAAGAAAATTCTAAACTTCTAGTAGAAGCTGAGTTGAAAGCTCTTCAGGCCCAGATAAATCCGCATTTTTTATTTAATTCTCTTACGGTTATATCCTCTCTCTGTAGGACCAATGCTTTAAAAGCAAGAGATTTAATACTTCATCTCAGCAATCATTTTAGAAACAATTTGACAATAGAAAGAGACCTTGTGACTATTGATGTTGAGTTAGGCCATGTAAAATCCTATGTAGAAATAGAAAAGGCAAGATTTGGGGATAAGTTGGAAGTTATATACAAAATAGATGAAAACTTAGATTGCCTACTGCCTCCTCTTACCCTACAGCCCTTAGTGGAGAATGCCATCAAACACGGCATACTTAGCAAAAAAGAAGGGGGAAAGGTAGTTATAGATGGTGAAACCCTTGATGGAAATGTATATATAACTATATATGACAACGGTATAGGAATTCCAGAAGAAAAACTGACAACAATAAAAGATGAAAATATAAAGCATGTAGAATCAATAGGTATATATAATGTGAATAGAAGGTTGATAGGGAAATTTGGAAAAGAGTACAAACTCGATATTAAATCAAAAAATAAAGAATGGACAAAAATTATAGTAAAAATCCCCTGTCTAAAACATAGCGCATTATGGGAAGAGGTAAGAAATGAAAGTTCTGTTAGTTGACGACGAAAAGTATATAAGAGATGAATTTAAGTATTTTCTAGATAAATATAATGATGTAGAAGTATGTGGAGAAACTGGAAGAGGGGACGAGGTGATTCCTTTAATAGAAAAATTAAAACCCGATCTCATATTTTTAGATATAGATTTGCAAACGGATAGCGGCTTGATAATTGCTAGAAAAATAATGGAAATGAAGAATCCACCCCAGATAGTATTAGCTACAGCTTATAATCAACATGCTGTCAAAGGCTTTGAAATGGGAGTGGTGGATTACATAGTAAAGCCTATAATGGAAGACAGATTAAAAAAATGCATAGAAAGGGCTAGAAAAAACCTAAATGATTCGGATACAAAGATCGAAGTGGAAGAAAATACTAATGAAAAAATAGATAAAATAGCAGTAAAAAAATCAGACAAGATATATTTGATAAAGCTAAAAGATATTGTTTTTTTAGAGTATTCTGATAATAAAATCCAAGTTTACACCAGAGAAGAAAAGTATTATATGTATATGACTATGAAGAGTTTTATGAATAAATCTCAGGGATCATTTATTAGAACCCATAAAAGTTTCATCGTTAATTTGGATTATGTTAGTGAAATAATACCTTGGTTTAATTATACTTTTAAATTAAGATTAAAATACTTTGAGAAAAAAGAGATACCTGTTAGTAGAAGTTATCTTAAAGATTTTAAGAATAAATTAAATATTTGATGGAAATGACAACTTCATATAATGCAGCTTACAAAGATAATAGTGTAACTTAAGCAAAAAGAATTACAAAAAACGTTTTCTTGTAATAGAATTAATACAAATCAAATGGAGGTATTAAAAAATTATGAGAAAACTTTCTTTATTATTAGTAATTATATTAGCATTTAGTTTAGTAGCTACTGGTTGTTCAAGTGAACCAGCTGACGAGCCAGAAGCACCAGCTGAAGGAGAAGAAGCAGAAGAATCAGGAGAATCAGGAGAAGCAGCACCTGAAGATCAATTTGTAACAATACTTACAGGTGGAAGTTCAGGACCTTACTTTGCATTAGGTGGAGCTTTATCAAACCTAATAAACGACAAATTAAGTTATGCTAATTCATCAGTTGAATCAACTGGAGCATCTGCAGTAAATTCAACAAAAATAGGTAACAACGAAGCAGAATTAGCCCTTGCAATGAACAACGTTGTAAGCTTTGCTTATGAAGGAACTGAAAGCTTTGCTGAAAAAGGCGAATTCAAAAATCTTAGAGGTATAGCTTCATTATATCCAAACTTTTGTCAGGTAATAACTGTTGAAGGAACGGGTATTAATGAAATAGAAGACCTTAAAGGTAAAAAAGTCGGAGTTGGAGCACCAGGTAGCGGAACAGAAGTTGATGCTAGAAACATATTAGAAGCTCACGGAATTACTTATGATGATATAGATCAAGATTACTTATCATATGCAGAATCAGTTGAGCAGATGAAAAATGGTACAGTTGATGCAGCTTTCTTAACATCAGGATTACCGAATTCAACAATAATGGACTTATCTACTACTAACGATGTAGTAATAGTACCTGTAAGACCAGAGATGGTAGAAGTTTTAGCTGAAAAAGTAACTTTCTATACTTCAGAAATTATACCAGCAGGAACATACGATAACGAAGAAGACGTATATACTGCAGCTGTTAAGAGTATACTTATAAGTAATTCAGAACTTTCAGAGCAGGTAGCTTATGACATTACAAAAACACTATTTGAAAATCTTCAATCAATGAGAGATACACATAGTGCTGCTGACCATATAGATATAGAAAAATTCAATGAAGGTATGCCTATACCACTGCACCCAGGAGCAGAAAAATATTATAGAGAAGCAGGCGTTTTAGAATAAATTATTTACTTCCCTGAATTTATTCAGGGAAGTTTTAATTTTAGGAGGTTATATGAAAGAAGAAAAAAATAAAGGAATTAAAGTAGAAGAAAAAAAGATCGACCAAAATGAAATACTTGAAAAGTACGATACAGAAGCCAGATTTAGAAAATTTGGAAGAGATACCTTTCCTGGAATGGTAGTTTTTCTTGTTGCTGTAGGTTTAGCTTTATTTCATCTATATACAGCTTGGCAGGGTGCTTTAGTTACTTTAGTTCATAGAGCTGTTCATACGACAGTAATTTTAAGTTTAGTATTCTTACTTTACCCATTTTGGGATAAATCAAGAAAAGATAAGCCTACAATAATAGACTGGGGATTTTCTATTGTTTCCTTGGTACTTGGAGGTTATATTTTCTTCAATTATAATGAAATAGTTTTAAGAGCTGGAATGCCAAATACTACAGATGTGGTCTTTGGAGTAATAGCAATATTAGTTTTAATGGAAGCCGCAAGAAGGATAGTAGGTAAGGAAATAGTATTTCTTGCATCACTATTTTTAGCTTATGCTTATTTTGGACCAAAGCTTCCAGATATAATAGCTCATAGAGGATATAATATAACCCAGATTGCTGAATATATGTATCTTTCAACTGAAGGTATATTTGGGATAGCCATTGGAGTATCATCCACTTACATATTCTTGTTTATACTATTTGGAGCATTTTTGACATCTTCAGGAATGGGACAATTCTTTAACGACTTAGCTATGGCAATAGCAGGCTCTAGTAAAGGTGGTCCAGCAAAGGTAGCAGTTGTTTCAAGTGGATTTTTAGGTTCTATAAACGGTAGTGCAATAGCTAACGTTGTTACAACGGGAGCATTTACTATACCATTAATGAAAAAAATAGGTTATGATAATGAATTTGCTGGTGCAGTAGAAGCTACAGCATCTTGTGGAGGCCAGATTCTTCCTCCTGTAATGGGAGCAGCAGCCTTTATCATGGCAGAATATTTAGGAGTACCATATATTACTATAGCAGTAAGTGCAATCATACCAGCATTCTTATATTATCTAGGAGTTATAATGATGATTCACTTTAGGGCATCAAGAAGAGGGTTAGAAGGTTTACCGAAAGCAGATCTTCCTAGACTAGTAGATGTATTAAAAGAAAGAGGATATTTACTTATTCCAATAATAGTTTTAGTATATATGTTAATAAAAGGTAGAACACCTATAAACGCAGCCTTTTTCTCTATTCTTATGACTGTAGGTTTAAATATAGTTGTAAGAGTTATTAAGAAAGATACAGAAGGTATGTTTATGGATATCATAAATTCTCTTGAGAAGGGTACAAGAACTGCATTAGGTGTAGCCATGTCCTGTGCAATTGTAGGCCTTATAATAGGAGTTGCAACTTTAACAGGATTTGGACTTAAACTTGCCGGAGCGATATTATTCTTAGGAAATGGAATACTCTTCCTAACATTATTCTTTACAATGATAGCTTGTATAGTTTTAGGAATGGGATTGCCATCAATACCAGCTTATATAATAACTGCTACAATGGCAGCACCAGCATTAGCTAAAATGGGAGTACCAATGATGGTATCACATATGTTTGTTTTCTATTTTGGAATACTTGCAAACCTTACTCCTCCAGTAGCATTAGCTGCTTTTGCAGGAGCCGGGATAGCAGGAGGAAATCCAACCAAAACAGGATTACAAGCTGTTAAATTAGCGATTGCAGGATTTGTAGTTCCTTATATATTTGCATATTCTCCGGAACTGCTTATGATTAATGCTACTCCTGTTACAATAGCAGTAGTTGCTATAACAGCAATTATAGGAGTTGTTTCATTAGCAGCAGCAATGGAAGGATTCTTAATAAGTCAAATAAGTGTCTTAAACAGAGTTGTACTATTTGCAGGAGCATTGCTTCTGATGATACCGGGATTGCCAACGGATATAGTTGGATTTGTGATTTTCGGTGGAGTAGTACTTTATAAAAAAACACAGAAAAGAAAGCTAGCAATATAACAACAATATAAATTCCCCTATTAAATAATCCTCAGTTTTTAACTGAGGATTATTTTTCTATAAAGATATTCAATTAAGTTTAACCTTTCAGTATAAATATTTATTCTATCCCCGTCGGGAACCAACTTATACAGTTCATATTCTTTGTTTTTAAACACAAAAGTGTGTTTAGCGAAATCTGATATTCCGTAGGGTAGAAGTGGAATTTCTTGATTTATTTCTCCGTAAGTTATATATCCATCCTTTATTTCAACAGTCTTTCCAGCAAAATCAGGAACTCCAGCTCCAAACTGCTGAAATCTTGTTCGGTCTAAGATTATCTTGTTTTCCGAATCTATTCTGAAAATTTCTTCCCAGGGTGTTAACTCTACAGAATGAATCCATTTTACAATAAACTCATCATCTTCATCTACCTTAAAAGTCATAATAACACTATCTTTTTGAAAGTGTTCAAGAGTTAGTACCGGGATTCTTGTAACAAAAGACAGAAAAACTAAAATTAATACAATAAAAATATATTTTTTCATTTAGGTCTCCTTTCCTCAATAATATATGTATATATTTTTAAATGCAATATATTTTAATCGAAATACAGTATAGGGAAATAATGTACATATAAATGTTAACAATTTAATAAATAAATTGATATTTATTGACAAACAAACTTTAATTTAATAAAATCTTTAGATATACTTTATAAATATTTAATTAAAATTAGGGGAAATTATGGGGAAATTATTTAGCAAAAATTTTATTCTTTATGCAGCTGGAAGAATTATATCTTTAATAGGTAGCGGAATTCAAAATGTAGCTATTCCACTTTATATATTAAGAACAACAGGATCTGGATTGGCAATGGGAACTTTTGCCTTTGTTCAATTACTTCCTAGAATAGTTATAATGCCTTTAGGGGGAGTTATAGGGGATAATTTTAATAGAAAAAAAATAATGATTTTTATGGATTTTTTGTGTGGTTTTATTTCTTTAATTTTAGCTTTATCTGTAATTAACGGATATATTTCTCTCACAGTGTTATTTATAGGGCAGATATTTTTATCAGCTTTTGCTTCAATATTTGATGCATCTACAGCAGCTATGCTGCCGGAGATTATAGAAAAGAAAAACTTGCTTAAGGGGAACTCCATTCTTGGTAGTATAAACAGTGCAACATATATTATAGGTCCTATTGCTGGAGCAGCCCTATTTGGATTTTTTGGAATTAGAATGGTATTATTTATTAACGGAATATCATTTATTATTTCTGCAATTAGTGAAATTTTTATAGAATATTTGCCACAAGAAAAAAGTCAAAAACTCACAGTACAAAAAACTAAAAAAGATATAATGGAAGGTTTTAATTTTCTTGTTAATGCCAAGGGAATTTTACCTTTAATATACTTTGCTGCAGTAGCAAACTTCTTTGGAGTAGCATCTATAACAGTTATAATGCCATATATTTTTGTAGAGGGAGTAGGCTTTAGTGATAACCAATTTGGTATTCTCCAAGCTTCAGTAATGATTGGAATATTTACCGGAAATATTTTGCTTTCTATTTTATCTGAAAAATTAAATAGAAAGAAAATTATTGTGTATGGATTAACTGCCCAGGCTAGTTTGTTTTTAGTAATTGGAATATTCTTCTATCCTTGGTCTATAAGAATTTTTGGAATGGGAAGTTTTTATTTGTTTGGTATTTTCCTTATTCTTTTAATAATGTTTGGAGTAGCGAATGCTTTTATGAGTACAAGTATAAATACGAACCTGCAGCTTATGATCCCCAATAAGGTACGAGCAAGGGTTCTATCAGCATATTCCTTTAGTATGCAGGTGATAACACCTATAGGAGTTTTTGTTGCTGGATTCGCCTTAGAGTTCTTAGAGTACTACAACCTTTTCCTTGTGTGTACTTTAATGATAATATTAGCTACAGGAATATTTTTTAGGAAGGCACCAGAAGAATCCTACAATCCTGAGAATAAAGAAGCTAAAATTAGGTAAGTATATAAAGAGCTCACTTAAATAATGTGAGTTTTTTTTATTTAATACTATATTAATTGATTTTTTGTAAATTTATTATAAAATATATATAATTAATAATAAATACCTAAATATAAGGATAAGAGGATAATAATGAATAAAAAAGATATCTTTAAAGATAAGATAAAATCATACTTTAAAAAATGTATACATGATGACAATGAGTATCTTGGATTAGAAATAGAGCACTTTTTGGTTGATAAAAAGACATTAAAAAGTATAAGTTACAGCAAAGAGGGTGGACAGAAAGATATATTGATTAGAATGCTGGATTTAGGCTGGGAAGTTTTGTCCGAAGAAGGCGAGAATATTTTAGGAATAAAAAAGAATGAAAGCACTATAACCTTAGAGCCTGGAGGACAATTTGAATTCAGTATAAAAGCCTACGAAAATATTGGTGATGTAAAAAGAGACTATATAAAAATTTTAAAAGATGTCTATAAGGTTATTGGTGATGATAAAGATTTAATTTTAATAGGATATCATCCAAACACTAAAATTGACGAGTTAGAACTACTTCCTAAAGAAAGATATGATATTATGCACAATTATTTTAAAGGAAAAGGCGAATATTGTCATAATATGATGAAAGGAACTGCATCATTACACTTATCTATTGATTATAAGGATGAAGAAGATTTTATAAAAAAATTTAGAACAGCTAATTTTCTCACACCTTTGATATCCAGGTTGTTTGATTCTACTCCATTTTTTGAGAAAAAAATATATTCAAAAAGTAATCTTAGAATTAAAGTATGGCAAAACACGGATATTAAAAGATCAAAATCTCTTCCGGGAAGTTTGGATAAAATATTTACTTTTGATGATTATGCCGAATACATACTAGAATCAGAGCCTATATTTGTAGTAAATGAAGGGAGAACTCTCTGTACCCAAAGAAATAAAGTCCTTGATATTTACGATGAAAATAATTTTAGAAAAAAAGACGTTGAACATATTTTAGGAATGGTATTTCCAGACGTTAGATTGAAAAACTACATAGAAATAAGAATAGCGGACTCTATTAGGTATCCTTATTTTTTGTCTTTGCTTTCCCTTATAAAGGGAATATTCTACAGTAGTAAAAACTTGAAAAAATACTACCAAATGTCCTTAAAATATAATGACGAAGATATAAGAAAATTAAATGACCTTCTTATTGAAAATATACACTGCACCTACAAGGATATTAAAATGGATCAAAAGGTAATGGAATTGATAAAAGATGCTAAAGGACAACTTAACCCTGAGGACGTAATATATCTGGATAAGCTAGAAGACTTAATTAATAATCATGAATCCATGGCTGAAAAATTAAAGAAAATTGATGATAAAAGTGTTTTGTTAAATGAAATCACAGCAAAAAATATATTAAAGGATTGATAAAATTTATGGACGGGTTAAACTTACAAAATGAAATTTCAAGAAATATAATTAAAAATTCTCAAAGTTACATAAAAGATGCAGAAGAAATTGATAAAAAAGTAAGAAATTCTAAAGCTATATACAAGGGGAATCCAGTACCTTATCTCTACGTTCCTAGAATTTTTTCTCAAAGGGATATAGAAAACATAGAAAACCTAAGAGTAAATATGTTTAAAATCATCAATAAAACAATTGACCTATATCTTGAAAAAAAGGATATTAGGAAGCTTTTTGGTTTTGATAAAAAGCTAGAAGAGTTAATTAAATCTCCTCACTACTACAATACCTATGTACCTATGGGAAGGTTTGATGTTTTTTACTATGGAAATACTTATAAATTCTGTGAATTAAATGCTGATGGTTCATCTGCTATGAACGAGGATAAAGAATTAAGCAGAATACTTTTGCAATCAAAACCTATAAAAGAAATTAAAAATTATAAATTTAAACAGTTTGAACTTTTCGACACTTGGGTGAATACTGTAGGAGAAATATATAAGGAATACCAAAAAAACAGAAATGAAAAGATAAAAGATAAGTCTAGTATAAATATAGGCATAGTTGACCTATTAGATAAAACTACAAAAATTGAAATAGAAGAATTTAAAAGTTTTTTTCAAAAATCCGGTTACAATTGTTATATAATCGATGGAAGAGACTTAGAATATGATGATGGAAATTTATTATATAAGGATAAAAAAATCGATATAATATATAGAAGGCTTGTAACTAAAGATTTAATGGATAATTATAATAAACTTAAAAACCTTGTAAAAGGAATCCTTTCTGGTAAAACATGTATAATAGGGCCTATAAAAAGCCAAATTATCCATACTAAGAAATTTTTCCAAATACTCTATCTTAAAGAATTCAGGAAATACTTAGATGAAGAAGATATAGAATACATTGACGAACATATACCTTATACGAAAATACTTAAAAGAGATAAAAAATGGAAAGAATATATAGAAAATAAAGATAGTTATATTATAAAACCTATTGATTTTTATGGATCAAAGGGAGTATATGCAGGGAGAGATTACAAGTCAAACCAGTGGGAAAAGATCCTGGAGAATTACTTAAAAGAAGACTATATTATACAAGCGTATTGTCCCGAAGCAATGATTAATGATATTATATACAGGGATAAGAAGATTAAATATAACACATTTAATAACATTAATGGCCTCTATATGTATAATGAAAAATTCAAGGGTATATACACTCGAGCTGGTATGAACTCGATTATATCTGGTCTCCATGAAGGATATTCTATGTCTTCTTTATTAGCAGAAGAGAAATAAAAAAAGGTTTTAGCTTTTATGTAACATTTAAGCTAAAACCTTTTTTACTTATTTAAGTACTGGAAATACTGAAGCATCAGGCATTACATATGTTTTAATATCTAGGGTTCCTTTTATATCTTTGGCCTTTTCTAAGGCTTCATCTAATGAATTAACCACAGTTATAGGTATGTTCTCAATTAAAGAAGGGTCTATTGAAGAGACATAGATTATATTATATATTTCGCTGTGCCAAGCTGACTCGAATCCTATATATTTAGAAATAGTATAATTTTCTCTTAGTTCATTTTCTCTGTCCATATTATTTTTGAAATTATTTATGATATAGCTAACTTCTGGATTGCCTATACCGTCGCTGCAATCTGCTAATATGATAATTATTCCATCTTCTTTAACGCTTCTCATAGAATTTAACATAGCTTTAGTAGATTGATAGTAGTTTATATCTTTAGGAAAGCCTCCAGCGGAAACTACAACCATATCTGCTAATTCATCAATTAAAAAATCATTTTCTTTAGATACTTTTTCGCAACCAACCTTATGAGCAGCTGTAATGTGTCCTGAGACTGCATCTACTATACGACCTTGACCCAATATTACGTTAAACATAAAGTCCGGATTCAAGATCTCTGCAGCTTCTACCATATCTTCATTTAAAGGATTGCCATGGTAAAGAGCACTGTCGCACTCTGGATTGGGTCCTTTACCCGGGGTATTTGTAATAGAATGAGCATGATTTATCATTATAGATTTCCTGGAAGATATTCCCGGGAGTATAGATTTTCTTCCTCCTCCCCATCCTGCCATAACGTGATACACGACAGCTCCAGTAGCTACTATTCTATCAGCATCTGCAGCAAGTTTATTTATTTCTACAGGAGTTCCTCTGCTTGTAGTACCTATATTTACTAAATTCTCATCATCGTCGCAGTCGTGGTCTATAATTTCATATTTTTCATATAAATTATCACCTAAAATTTTTCTATGCTCTTCAGGAGTTTGTTTTCTATGAGATCCTAGTGCACAGAGAAAGAATATATTGGAATCTTCAACTCCGCCGGCTTTTAATTCTCCTACAATATGAGGTAAGAATATATTTGGTTTTTGATACATTCTTGTTACATCAGATACTATTATACAAACTTTTTCACCTTTATTAACAATGTTTCTAAGTTTGTCAGACTCGATAGGATTTTCTAAGGAATTTTTTATTATTTCATTTTCCGTTAGGTCATATTCTTTATTTGTCTCTAAGAGACCTAAAAAATTTTCTTCTTTAAGGTTATAATTTACTTTTTCTTTTCCTAGTTTTAATTCAAATTTATGCATTTTTCACCATCTCTTTTTCATCTATTTTAGTAATTTTTCTCTTATCTAATATCATAACACCAAAGAATACGACTGTACAGACTATCCACTCCATATATATAGGATGAGAGAATATTCTTACTGCTGGTACCATTTGCCATACTATAAGTGTTATAATTCCAGCGATAATAGTAGCAGAAGCTGAACTTTTCCTACACATAGAAGGCTTGAAAATAGTAAAGAGCATGGTTAAGGTGAAAGCTGTAGTTAAGCTAAGGGCTACGAGTAGTGTCTTAAGTATACCAACTACAGAGGAAGCAAGTATAAAAGTAAGTATACCTATAACTACAACTGTAAGCTTTGTTACTATTGAAAAAGTATTTTCGTCTATATCAGGTTTAATATATCTTTTAAATATGTCCTGGGAAAAAAGTGTTGAAGTCCCAAGAAGCAAATTACATGCAGTAGAAACATCTGCAGCCCATAATGCTGCTAGGGTAATACCTGCTAGTAAGGGATTAAGTGACATTATAATCTTAGGTAAAGCTAATGTAGCGGATATATCTGGATATGCAGCTTTAGCAGCTATACCCATTATAGCTGACAAAAATCCTATAGGAAGCATTAACAAACCACCTATGATAAAACCTTTTTTAGCATTAGACTCATCCTTAGCGGAAAAAGATATTTGGACTACTGCCTGTAAGGATTGAGTTTGTGTAAACATTACAACAATCCAAGCAACTATAATTCCCAAACCTAAGCCATCAATAAGGTGAAAGTAAGGAACCTCTGAAGGTAAGCTTAAACTCATTTCTTGAAAACCACCTAATGAAGATACTGATGCTATACTAGCTAAAATTACTCCCACATATATTAAAGTTACATTTAATATATTTGATAATCCTGCAGACCACATACCACCTATAAAAGTAATACCAACAAAAACTATGGCACTGACAATCATTCCAGATTGAATAGTAAATATATCCGGTAGCAATGATGCAAGTATAGCTCCTCCTGCTAAATACTGTAATGATGCAATAACAATCATTACTATAATTTGTGAAAAAACCATTAATGCTCTTGCATTACTTCCATAATATTTTTCGAATAATTCCGGTACTGTTGAAACATTAAGACTTCTGTATTTCTTTGCAGTTAACAACCCTACACCAATAGCTCCCACACCCCAGGCTACATTATACCAACCTGCTGCTAAACCTGAGTTATAAGCATTTTCCGCAACACCTATTGTAGAGGCACCGCCAATAGCTAAACCTGTAACCGTAACTGCTACTATTGGGGCTGATAATTTTCTTCCTGCCAATATGAAACTTTCTGAATCTCCTTTTTTTGTAAGCTTTTTTGCATAAGCACTTATTGCAAAAAGAGCAACAATGTAAAGAACAACGATAATTAATTGTAAACTCATGATAACCTCCTTTTAAAATATATAAAATAAAAAAGACTTCTTAAGAAGCCTTTTTTTTAAAAAAAATATAAAAATCTTCTTAGAGAAAAAACATATTATTATGCATAAAAATTAACTACACTAAAAAAATAGTTTAAGTTAAAATAATAATAGTTTTTAAATTCTCTAATTTTTCCATTAATTAACTTCATAATTCGCTCCAAACGCTATTGACTGCTTTCATAATAGTAAAAAGAATAGGCTATGTCAAGATAAAACTAAGAAAAACCTAATAATTATTATTTTAATAAGGAAATACAATATATTGACATATCATATTTAACTAATCCATAAACTTTCAAAAATTGACAAAAACCTAATATTTGGTATAATTAAAATAGAACTTTGGAATAAATTACATAAAACTGAAAAATTATAATTACCATATTTTTTATAATATAAAGTAACTATAATTAAATATATAATAGGAGGTATTAAAATGGTATCAACAAAAGAAATTATTCAACAGACCAACAAATACGGCGCTCAGAACTACAATCCTACAGAGGTTGTTTTTTCAAAAGCTGAAGGAGTTTGGGTGGAAGATCCAGAAGGCAAAAAATATGTAGATATGTTAAGTGCTTACTCAGCAGTAAGCCACGGACATAGAAATCCAAAAGTAATTGAAGCTGCTAAAGCTCAGATGGAGAAGGTTACCTTAACTTCGAGAGCTTACCACAATGAATTACTTGGAGTATTTTATGAAAAACTAGCAAAGATTACTAACAAAACTATGATATTGCCAATGAATACTGGAGCTGAAGCAGTTGAAACGGCCTTGAAAACAGCAAGGAGATGGGCTGTTGATGTTAAAGGGATTGAAGATGGAAAACAAGAAATTATAGCTTGTAACGGAAACTTTCATGGAAGAACAATTGCTATTATTTCTATGAGTTCCGAACAGGCTTATAAAAGAGGCTTTGGTCCATTTAATCCTGGAATGAAAAATATTCCTTACGGAGATATTGACGCTTTAAAAGAAAAAATAAATGAAAATACAGCGGCATTTATTGTTGAACCTATTCAAGGAGAAGGAGGAATAATAATACCACCTGAAGGATTCTTGAAGGAAGCTAAAAAACTCTGTGAAGAGAATAATGTCTTATTTATTGCTGACGAGGTTCAAACGGGATTTGCAAGAACTGGAAAGATGTTTGCTTGTGAATGGGAAGATGTTGAACCAGATATGTATATTTTAGGAAAAGCCTTAGGTGGCGGAGTATTCCCTGTATCTGCAGTAGCTGCGGACAAAGAAATATTAGGAGTATTTGAACCTGGGTCCCATGGATCTACATTCGGAGGAAATCCATTAGGTTGTGCAGTTGCTATAGCGGCTATGGATGCCCTTGTAGAAGATAACTATATAGAAATGGCACAGGAAAAAGGAAAATACTTCATGGATAAGCTTAAAGAAATTAATAACCCTAGTATTATAGAAGTTAGAGGAAAAGGATTGTTAATAGGTATAGAATTTGACCATAAAGCTGGAGAATATTGTGACGAACTTAAGGAATTAGGTGTACTTGCTCACGAAACCCATGAAACAGTAATAAGATTCGCTCCACCGCTTATTATAACGGAAGAAGAAATAGATTGGGCTGTGGAAAGAATTAAAAAAGTATTAGATAAGTAGGAAGTTTTCCACTAAAATGTGGAAAACCCTGTGGAAATCATTGATAAATGTGGAAAACCCTTGGTTTTGTTGGAAGCCAAGGGTTTTTACTGTTGACAACTTAACACGAGGGGACGGTCCCCTCGTGTTAAGTTGTCAACTTTTTTCTATCCTGAGAACATATATCAGATTAACACAAGAC
>JAWOEG010000079.1:0-5245 GCA_046482875.1 Eubacteriales bacterium
GGAGTTTTCGTAATAGATGATGTTGAATATATTGTGAAGAAAGATGAGTCTATTCATTTTCCTTCTCATATTAAGCATACAGTCCAAAATCCTTACGATGAAGAATTCCAAGCCCTGTGCATTTTAACTCCGACTATTTTTTGATTTTTTTAATTCTCCCTATATATTCTTTATAAAAATCCACCATGAGAGTTATTTCACTCTTATGGTGGATTTAATTTGTTGTAATATTAAATAGTATCTGGATTTATATATTTATATTCTTGCTACTCCTGATTCTTTTGCTGCCTTTGAAACTGCTTTTGCTACATCTACTGCAATTCTTTCGTCTAAAGCATCGGGAATAACATAGTCTTCCTTAAGTTCTTCTTCTTTTATGATATTTGCTATTGCATAAGCTGCGGCTAATTTCATTTCTTCATTAATATCTGAAGCCCTAACGTCTAAAGCCCCTCTAAATATTCCAGGAAAAGCTAGAACATTATTGATTTGGTTTGCAAAGTCGGACCTACCGGAACCGTAGATTCTACATCCGGCATTTAAGGCTTTTTCAGGCATAATTTCAGGTGTTGGATTTGCCATTGCTAATACAATAGAGTCCTTGTTCATGGATTTAATCATATCTTCATCTACTATATTACCAGCTGATACTCCTATAAAAACATCTGCACCTACCAAAGCATCTCTTAAGTCTCCTTGAATGTTTTCTTTGTTTGTTATTTTTGCCAATTCTTCTTGGTACCAATTGTTCCTTTCGTTTCCCTTGTGAATAATGCCTTCAATATCAGAAACCAATATATCCTCTGCTCCTAGACTTTTCAACATTTTTAAAATTGCACCCCCAGCTGATCCAGCGCCGTTTACAACTATTTTTATGTCTTTAATATCTTTTTTTACAATTTTTAAGGCATTTATTAATCCTGCTGATACAACTATTGCCGTACCGTGCTGGTCGTCGTGAAATACAGGTATGTCCAGTGATTTTTTTAATTCCTTCTCTATCTCTATGCATCGAGGCGCTGAAATATCTTCAAGGTTAATTCCACCAAAGGCTGGTGCTATTCTCTTAACTGTTTCAATTATTTCATCAGCATTTTTTGTATCTAGGCATATAGGAAAGGCATTTACTCCTGCAAATTCTTTAAATAATACTGATTTACCCTCCATTACCGGCATAGCTGCTTCAGGACCTATATCACCAAGGCCTAGAACTGCTGTACCGTCGGTAACTACTGCCACCAAATTTCCTTTTGATGTGTATTTATATACGTCTTCTTTATTTTGATTTATCTTCCTGCAAGGTTCTGCAACCCCTGGTGTATAAGCCAAACTTAAGTCTTCTCTTGTCTTTACTTTAACTTTTGAAACTACGTCTATTTTTCCTTTAAGCTTTTCATGAAGTTTCAAGCTTTCTTCTGAATAATTCAAGTTGGATTCTCCTTCCCTAATAAAAACTTCTATATTATATCTAATTCTTTATTTTTAACATTTCTTATTTTACTACATCAATTGGTTAAAAACAATTTTTCTTCGAATTTAAAAGAAAATACCACTCAATTAAGAGTGGTATTAGAGTTCTTGTTTGATAGTTTACTTAGGACTATTGGCAAACTTAGTAAACCTTTCAACCCATGCAAGTTCAACTGTTCCTGTAGGTCCGTTTCTATGTTTTGCTATTTTAACTTCTGCTATACCTCTTTTTTCAGAATCCTCATCATAATATTCATCTCTATAAAGAAACATAACTACGTCTGCATCCTGCTCAATAGCTCCCGATTCTCTAAGGTCTGATAATATAGGTCTGTGGTCTTGTCTTTGCTCTGGTGCACGGGAAAGCTGGGAAAGTGATATTACTGGGCAGCTCATTTCTCTTGCTAATCCTTTTAAGCCTCTTGATAATGAGGATATCTCCTGCTGTCTACTTTCGGATTTACCTTCACCTTCCATTAACTGAAGGTAATCTATAACTACTAGATCCAGTCCCTTTTGTGCACTCAATCTTCTACATTTTGACTGTACTTCAAAAAGGGTTATCCCCGGTGTATCATCTATATAAATATTTGACTCTGATATACGGCTACTGGCTCTGGTTATTTTATCCCAATCATCGCCTTCAAGTTGACCACTTCTAAGTTTAGTACTTTCAACTAAGGATTCCATAGATACGATCCTTTGTACTAACTGCTCCTTAGCCATTTCAAGACTAAATATAGCCACATTCGCATTATCTTTTACCGCCGCATTTAAGGCAAGGTTAAGGGCAAAAGCCGTTTTACCCATAGAAGGTCTTGCTGCTATAAGGATGAAGTCAGATTTTTGTAGTCCTGCAGTCATATGGTCTATATCTTGAAATCCTGTAGTAAGACCTGTCATTGAACCATCGTGATTTGCTCTTTCTTCTAAAAGATTAAACACGTCTAGTACTATATCTTTCATATGAGAAAAATCTCTCTTTTCCCTCTGTTGAGATATATCAAAAATTCTTTTCTCGGCTAATTCTATAAGACTTTTTACTTCTTCTTCGTCTTGGTATCCTTTCGACAGAATTTCATTAGCTGCTTTTATGACACTTCTTGTTATAGCTTTTTCTTCTATTATTTTACAGTATGCTTTTGCATTTTTAGTGGAGTAGACATTTTCAGCTAAACCTGCTAAATAATCCACTCCACCTACTTGTTCTAATTTGTTTCGTTTTTTGAGTTCTTCTGTTATGGTAAGTAAATCGACAGGCATATTTTCATAGCTTAACTTTTTAGCTGCTTCAAATATTTCTTTATTGCCGTCGTAGTAAAAGAATTCACCTTTTAGCTTATTAATTGATACTTCTAAAGCTTCCTTATCTATTAATATTGAGCCTAAAAGTGTGTGTTCAGCTTCTATACTATGCGGTGGTACCTTACCTAAGATATTTTCAGACATCTAAACACCTTCTTTTTATTCTTCACCTTCTATAGTTACTTTTACTTGTCCTTTTACTTCAGGATGTAGTTTTACGTCTACTACGTGTTTTCCAGTTGTTTTTATTGGTTCTTCCAGGTCAATTTTTCTTTTGTCAATTTTAATTTTATGATTTTCTTCTAAAGCTTCTGCTATATCTTTTGTATTAACAGAACCGAAAAGTTTTCCATTTTCTCCTGCTTTAATTTTGATTACCACATTAACTTTCTCAAGATTCTTAGCATATTCTTGGGCATCTTCTAGTTTATCCTCTGCTAACCTAGCCTCTTCTTTCTTTCTTCTGTTTAAGATTCTTACATTTTCTGCTGTTGCTTCTGATGCTGCACCCTTTGGTATAAGATAGTTTCTTGCATATCCATCTGCTACCTCTACTAAATCTCCTTCTTTTCCTAACTTTTTAACTTCTTTTCTTAATATAACTTTCATTATTATCATCCTTTCTTTTTGTTGTCATTTTTGTATTTTAAAATTGCTTTTTTAAGCATTTCTTTAGCTTCTTCAATTGTTTTCTCCTGGAGCTGAGCCCCAGCTGATGTTAAATGACCTCCGCCACCTAACTGTTCTAATATAATATGAACGCTTATATCTCCAATAGATCTACCACTTATATGAGTTTCGTCTTCTTTTTTAACTAATACAAAACTTGCCTCTACTCCTTTTACAGATAAAAGTTCTGTAGCACTTTGAGAAGCTATCAGTACACCTTCGTCTACCATTTCGTCTAAGTGAGATATAGCTATATTATCAAATACTATTTCTGCTCTGTTGATAATGTCTGACTTAAGTTTCCATATCTTAATATCATCGCTAAATAGTTTTTTAACACTTACAGTATCTGCACCGGCTCTCCTTAGATATGATGCAGCTTCAAAAGTTCTAACCCCTGTTTTAAATGTAAAATTATATGTATCAACCATTATTCCAGCCATAAGAGCTTCTGACTCAAATTTTGAAAGTTTAACTAAATCATCCATATAATGAATAATTTCGGTTATAAGCTCGCTGGCCGATGATGCATAGGGCTCTAAATAATCAAGAAGTGGATTTTCTATGTATTCTTCTCCTCTCCTATGGTGGTCTATCATTACTACCTTTTCAGACTCTGCCACTATTTCTGCAGCTTCTGTAAAGCTCGGTTTATGAGTATCAACCATCACTACTACTGTATCTTCTTTCATAAGTTTTTTAGCTGTTTCTGTATTTATTATTGAATTTATATATTCTTCGCTTTCTTCTGCTTTTGCTCTTTCATATATGTTGTCAAGAGCTGGGTTTATATCGTTAAGAACAATGTGAGCCTTTCTGTTCATACCCTTTGCTATGGCATAAATACCCATAGATGCTCCAAAACTATCCATATCTCCTACCTTGTGTCCTGTGATAATTACATTTGAACTTTGGGATATTATCTGTCTTAGTGCATAGGATATCATTCTTGCCTTTACTTTTGTACGTTTTTCTACAGCTCTACTTTTTCCTCCGTAATATCTTACTTTGTTAGAGCTTTTTACTACTGCCTGATCTCCACCTCTACCTAATGCTATATCTAGTGCTCCCCTGGCATAATCATACTGCTGAGAGATAGTCTTTGCATTGATTCCAATTCCTATACTTAGGGTGAAATAGTCTCCATTTTCAGCTTTTAAGTCCTTTACATCTTCTAAAATATCAAATCGTTTTGCTTCTAAATTTTCGAGATGTTTATTTTCAAAGAACAAAACGTATCTATCATCTAAATATTTTAGAGCTATACCGTTCATTCTTTTAGCAAAGGTATCTAATTTTTTCTCTATTTCTCCAGAAATAGATGCTCTTTCCATCTTGTCCATGTCTTTCCCTAGTTCATCGTAGTTGTCTATTTCTATAAGGCATATTACAGTCTTCTCATCGTTGTATAAATCTCTAAGAGTTGTGAATTTAGTATTATCCAGCCAATAGAGCATATACAGATTTTCTTCATCTTCTGCACCTTCCACTTCGTTGAAAAGTACATTGTATTCTTTATTGCCATAACTTACATCTAGGGAATGGTTCTTTTCTTGAAGATCTTTTAAAGAAAAATTCTTAAAATAGTCTATAACATTTTCTTTGTGGTCTACTTTTTCTCCTACTATATCTTTGAATTTACTATTATACCAAAATATATCACCTTTTTTATTTATAATCAATAAGGGTATAGGAAAGTTAAGCAAAGTTTTCCTAGACATATCATCTATGTTATTTGTAAATTCTATTAGGTATTTGTTAAGCTCTTTTTTTCGTTTCTCATATTTATCTACGGAATTAC
>JAWOEG010000072.1:0-8420 GCA_046482875.1 Eubacteriales bacterium
AACTTTTGTAATTTAAAATGTCAAAAAATCTGTCTATAAAAGACGGATTTTTTGACATTTGTATTGTTTTTGTATTGTTTAAGACATCTTTTCCTTTTTTTGTTCCTCCTCTGTTTGACGAGGCCAAATTAATGAAGCTACTATTGCAGATATAAATCCTAATGGCGGAGCAATTAGTCTAACTGTAACTACCGCATTTAATCCTAGAGTAACCCATAGTATAGTAACCAATGGTCCTACTAAAAAAGCTGTTATTATCCCTTTAGTAGACACTTTATCACCCCAGAAGAATGTAAGAGTAATTGCCGGACCAAAAGCAGAAAATAGACCCGTAGCTGAAAAACTAACTAAAGTGTATACCATATCTTGTGCTGTAAATGCAAATATAAGTCCTAAACCTCCTATTATAATGGTTGCTAATCTGGTAATTTTAAGTAGTGTCTTCTCATCTATACTTTTTTCTTTTTTAAATACTTTTGTATAAATATCTTCTGCTGCTGCAGAGGAAGCAACTAGTAGTTGAGAGTCCGCTGTTGACATCATTGCAGCTAATGCTCCTGCTAGTAAAATTCCGCCTAATATAGCAGGTGTATGCTCTAGTACCATAAAAGGTAATGTCATTTCTCTATCTGCAACTAAAGCTGCCGGCGCTCCATGAAGTGTTCTTGCAAGGAGTCCAAGCATTATAGCACCAAAAGAGGTTAATATACTCCATACAGTAGCTGTAACTAATCCTTGTTTTCTGTCCTTTTCACTATTTAATGCCATCATCCTTGAGTCCAAGTGTGGATAACCACCTAAATTTGCAAAGAACCAACTTAAATTTGCTCCTATCAAAAGCATTGCAGCCGCGCCAGACTTGCCTCCAAGCCAAGATGCATTTTCCGGCCCTGCTGCTTCCAGCGAAGCCATAATTGATAAAGATGGATCCGCAAGCACTTTTCCAAGTAAAATTAAGGGAAGCACTGTAAGTGTGAATACCATAAGTAAAGACTGTAAAACGTCAGTCCAAACTACCGACATAAACCCGCCAACAAATGAATAAATTATAATTATTATCGCTACTATAAGTAAACCAATAGTAGTATCTAATCCAAAAGTTTGATTTAAAACCTTACCTCCGGCAAGAAACTGAGAACCTATATAGCCCATGTAAAACACAAATGTAACTATACCAGGTAAAAGTCTTACCCACATGCTATTTGTCGGAAGTTTTTCTGCTATTAACCCAACAGGAGTTAATGCACCTGTTTCTTTTCTACCTTCCATAAAAGGTTTCGAATATACTATCCATTGAAATATAGCTCCACCTGCTGCTCCAATGATTATCCATATACTTGATAATCCAGTTTCCCAAGCTATTCCAGGAACTCCTATTAAAAGCCAACCAGACATATCTGAACATCTTTCAGATAAAGCAAGTCCCCATCCGGGTAATTGATCTCCTCCTAAATAAAAATCGTTTGATGTTTTAACTTTCTTAGAAGACCAATAACCTATAAGTACTACGGCTATTAAAAATATAAATAATCCTATTGATGTGTAAAAATTTCCCATATAAAAATTCCTCCTAAATTTATTTGCAAGCAAATGTTTTCATAAATAATAAATTTCTGCTCACTATGCATAATAATACTGCAATTAGGATGCCAATATAATCATCTGGAATTTCAATAGGTTTAAACTTCAAAGCACACAGATGTCAAAAAATTCGTCGCCCTAATGACAATAATTTTGACATCTGTGTGCTTTTTTTAACAATATTTATTTGATTATTATCTCTTTAGTGAATTTATTTAAAATTTCTGGTCCTTCTTCAGTCATTACTACTATATCTTCTATTCTCATACCAAATTTATTAGGAATATAAATTCCCGGTTCTATGCTAAAAGCCATTCCTGGAGCAAGTTTTATATCGTTTCCTCCAACTATATCCGGTGCTTCGTGAACGCTATAACCAATACCATGCCCAGTTCTATTTATAAAATAATCACCATATCCAGCCTTTACAATTATGTCTCTAGCTGCATTGTCTACTTCTTCTGACGTTGCACCAATTTGAGCTGCTTTTTCTCCAGCTTCATTTGACTCTCTAATTATTTCATATACTTTTCTTTCTTCTTCTGTTACCCCACCTACAAATACTGTCCTAGACATATCTGAGCAAAGTCCTTTGTACTTACACCCTAAATCTAAAATAATTATATCTTTTTCCTGAATAATTCGGCTATCTTCAGCATAGTGAGGTTTTGAATTGTTTTTACCTGAAGCAACTATTGGTGTAAAAGACAGTCCATCGGCTCCTTCTTCAAGAAAATATTCTTCAATCTTGTCTTTTATCTCTTTTTCTGTCACTCCAGGTTTTATAAATTCAATAGTTCTACCAACTACTATATCAGCGAGTAATGCCGCTTTACGCATTAGAGATATTTCATTTTCGTCCTTTATAATTCTAAGTTCTTCTAATATTTTATGTCCGTTAATAAAATTTCCATCAAAGTTGTTATCTATATCGATGTAATTAATCCCTAATATACCATTATTAATTCCAATAGTCTTTTTCTCAAGGTTATTTTCTTTTAATGCTTTAATAGTTTTTCCAACAAAGCCTTCATGATCTCCCCAGGTATACATTTTTAATTCTGTATCTATTTTTTCTTCTATTTCTTCTACAGTTATTTGAGGAGATATATAGAAAAAATCACCTTCTTTTAAAAGTACAAAGCTTTGAAATCTTTCATCAGGAAGAGGTGAATAACCTAATAAAAACTTTAAATCTGTTGATGGTCCCATCATTAAAGCGTCTATTTTCTTGTCCTCCATAATTTCACATAGTTTTTCTAAATATTTTGTGTTTATCATAAATTATACTCTCCTTTTGATATTATTAAAAAAACTGTTAAGAGAGCTGTTCTCTTAACAGTTTTCTTGTTTTAATTTATTTTCCTAACTCTTCTAGTCCTTTCCTGTTTTTCCAAGCATGAAGTGCTAATGAAACACCAATTACTCCGTAAACAACGAAGGCTCTAAAGAATTCTCCAAGCTGAGGATCTCCAAAAAGCTGTTTTCCTGCTGTCGGTGATACAATAAATACGGCGTGGAATAATATAATCCCCAATATACCATGTCCTATTGTTGCATTTTTAACTGTTGCACCTCCTATAAGTATGGCTGCAACTGAGAAAAGTCCAACCTGCATATGGCTACCGTAGGTATTCATAGTTCCAATGTTTTGGAGGAAAATTATCTGACCCCAAGCTGCTAAAACCGTTGACATTATAACTGCTATGATTCTTGTCCTATCTACGTTTATTCCAGAAACTCTTGCTATATGCTGACTTAAACCAATAGATTTAAAATCCTGTCCCAGTTTAGTTTTCATGATTACAATATTAAATACAGCAATTAAGAAAACTAAGAATAATGTGAAAATAGGAACCTCTATTGCCTGCAGCATATTAAGACTTTGTATAGCTGAGCTATCCGCCACTTTAAATAAAAATCCTCCTGTGTGACTATAAATTATAAGATAACTAAATCCTATTAAAATCCCGCCGAGAATCATATAGAATATATATGTTTTTTTGCTTTTTAGTCGCTTTATTTTTTTATTTTTTCCTGTGTATGCAAGTTTGAAAATGCTATAGATAATAATTATGCCACCTATTATTATAAAAAAATGAAAAAGATTAACTTTAAACACCTCATCAAAGGCATATTTCAAACCTACTTCACCAAAGTTTGTGTCGAGAGCTATAGTATTTCTTAGACCTACACCATCTGGTTTTAACATAGGTACTTTCTTTACCGGAATTATACCTCCTACTACGATTAGTAGTAGAAATTGATATATACCATTTGCAAAGAATCCAACTATAAGTCCTGCTATCATCTCCTGACCTTTTGTATTGTTAAACAACACTCCTGTTAAATATCCAAAGAAAATCGCAATAGGAGTTGCAACTACACAGGCAAGTAGAAGTCCCCCTAATCCAGTCCATCCAAAATATAAGGCAATAATTAAAGCTATCTGTCCTGCCATTGCTCCAACTATAATACCAAAGTTAAGTCCAATTCCCGCTGTTATGGGTATTATTAAAGCTAAAACCATGAAAGTATTTCTACTTATTCTAGTCATCATGTCGCTTACCAAGTAAAATGCCGGTAGACCCGATAACATAATGCCTGCTACTGTTAAAAATATAAATATAAGGGTAACTACATTTTTTGTTAATATACTTTTTACACTTGTTTTATTTTTATCTTTTGCTATATCTGCCATATTACTGTCCTCCATCCACTTTAGTAAGAGCGTATAGAATTATTCCGTTTTGTATAACCATTCTTGAAATTTCCGCAACACTTCCAAATGGAATAATTGCATTTAATACAGGCATAGAGCTTGTAAGAACACCTTGGAATAAAATAACTCCTATAATAACGTGGCTTACCTTTGCTCTACTAGCCGTTGCTCCACCTATTAATATTGCTGCTACTGCCGGAAATGCCATCATTAGAGGTGCAGTATAAAGTTGTATAAAACCAAAACTTTGTGAATAAACAATGATTCCAACAGCTCCCAAGTAAGTTGAAAGAACATTAGCTACTATTCTTCCTCTGTCAATATCTACCCCTGATGCTACTGCAAATTTATTATTCATTCCACCCAGTTGGATAGCTGTTCCCATTTTACTTTGTGTAAATGCATAAACTAGTATACAAGCAGCAAAGAAGAAAAGTAATACCCCTGTAGGTATTTCTACCTCTCCTATTTTAAAGTAAAGAAAATTATCCAGTACTTTATATAGTGTACTTTCAAGGGTAAAGGTAGTCTTTAATCCTCTACCTATAGGCCAACGCATTATCTGACTACTAAAGGGTATTACTATCCATGCTATACACATTAACTGTACAATAGAAAAACCGGTGTAGGTAGAGATGGTCATCTCTGAACCTTTACAGGCGTTTAATAATTTCCCATACAAAATTCCAACAATTACAGAAAGTGGAAGAGCCATTAGAACTGCAAAAACAAATGCTGGCATTCCAACAAGATTAAACTCAATTGCTGTTGTTGCTGCCAAAAGACCCATTACAATTCCTATTGTAACAGCAAAATTTGGTCCAGTTCCAGATTGAATTGAAGGAACCATCGCTAGTACTATTACTCCATACATCCCAACTCTTTGAACAAGATCTGATAATATCATTCCTATTGGTATTCCCACTACTATAGCAGTTACCAATATTACAATTAGTAAAAGCGACATTAAAAATCTAGGAAATCCAATATCTTTAATGAACGTTGCCATCTTGGTCCCCCCTATCATTATCTTCTTCTATAGACTTTCCAGCCATTAACAAACCAAAGTTTGCATCACTATCTTCCGGTTTAAGTATCCCTGCTATTTTTCCTTCAGTTACTATGGCAATCCTATCTGATATGCCCCTCAATTCATTAAGTTCTGAAGAAGTCATTATTATAGTCATATTATAATCTTTGTTTAATTTTTTAAGTATATCCAGCACAATCTTCTTAGCTCCGATATCTATACCTCTAGTGGGCTCTGATACAAGAATTATTTCTGGATCTTGAGTAAGAGCTCTTGCTATACAAACCTTTTGTTGATTTCCACCACTAAGGCTTCCAACCATTTGTTTGGAACTTGTACATCTTATATCTAAATCTTTTATCATCTTTTCTGCTCTTTCTTGAATTCTTTTTTTGTCTCTAAGAGTAAAAAGCTTATAATCCTTTAAGTAGTCATTGTTTATATTCATAGCTGTGAAAACAGTGTTTAGTTCTATGGTAGCATCAGTTACAAGCCCAACTTCTTTTCTATCTTCAGACACAAAAGCAATCTTTTTTTCCAGCATTTCTTTAGTGATTGGATTAGTTATCTTTTCTCCTCGCAAAATTATCTCTCCAGATGTTGGATAAAGTCCCATAATCCCATTTGATATGCCTAACTTTCCTAGCCCTGCAAGACCTCCAATACCTAGAATTTCACCTTCGTAAAGTTTAAGAACAATGCCTTTGACTTCTTCACCCGGCATTTTTACCTTGAAATCTTTAAGTTCTAATATAGGATCTTTTGTTCTATCTACATCTTTCTTTTCTTTTCCTGTTAGTTCAATTTTTCTTCCTACCATTAATTCAGCAATCTCTCTGCTGGTAGTTTCTGATGTTTTCTTTTTAGCTACTAATTCTCCATCTCTTAATACAGTTATGTTATCTGATATTTCTATTACTTCATCTAATCTATGTGTTATAAATAGTATTGCTATTCCTGAATCTGCAAGTTTTCTCATTATTCTTAGTAAGTTTGATGCTTCACTTTCCGTTAGCACGGCTGTTGGTTCATCAAATACTAAAAATTTAATTCCTGTTTTATCAATTTCTCTTGCTATTTCAATAAACTGCATATAACCTACAGGTAATCCAGCAACTCTAATCCATTCGTCTATATTCATCTCTACCTTATCTAAAGCTTTTCTTGCATCCCTACCCATCTTTGCATATTCTACTGTTTTTAATCTCGGTCCAAATAATCTGCTTACGAAATTATCCTTAGTTAATTCTCTATTTAATTTTATATTTTCACTAATGCTGTAGTCAGGTATAAGCATAAATTCCTGATGTACCATACCAATTCCTAAATTCATCGCATCAAAAGATGATTCTATATCTCTTTTTTCTCCATCAAAAAATATCTCCCCTTCAAACCCACCAGTTGAATGTATAACATTCATACCGAAGAGAACATTCATCAGTGTTGATTTCCCCGCTCCGTTTTCACCCATTAAGCAGTGAATCTCTCCTGGTTTAATTGAAAGATCGACATTTTTAAGCACAGTATTACCGTAATAAGATTTGGTAATACCCTTCATTTCTAATAAATACTCTTTGTCCATCTAATACCTCCATAAGTCTTAAAAGGTTGATAGCAAGATTTTAAAAATCTTGCTATCAATTAATCTTGCTATTTTTTATTTGTGATTTTTATAAGTCTACGTAGTCACTCAATATCATAAGATAGTTATCATATACTTTTCCATCTGTTTCTAATGGAGTAAATTGCATTTCTACTCCTGTATCTTCATACATTATTCTTTCCATTTCAGCTTGGTCAAATTTGCTTTCTATATCTCCCTGTATCCATTCAACAGCATAGTCTGCTCCTGATCTAATAAATGTCATTGCCATTGGTACAGGCCAAGTAGACATTCTACCAGTCATATCTTTTTCTTCCATTTTAGCTTTTATCTGTTCTATCATCCATTCAGTATCTCCCTGCTTATCTTCAGGAATATCTATCTGTAAAGCAGATGGGAATCCATGATATGGTGATGGACAACAAGGTTGAGGATAAATAGCCCCTGTATCATATACAGATTTAATTAATGGTGGTTGCATTGAACAGTTAGTTGAGAAAAATGCTGTATCCTTACCATATTTTTCAACTTGTTTTGGAACATCTTCCAGGATAAACTGCTGTGATCCAGATATACCAGCATCACCTGTTGGATCTGGTGCATCTACTTCAACAAATTCAATTCCCTCTTCAGCACATAGTTCTTTCCATATATCTCTTCTTTCTGCTAATAAAGCATAGGCCATATGTCTTGGGAAAGAGTAATGTATGAAAGTTTCAGCACCTTGCTTCTTAATCTGTTCGATTGCTGCAGGTCCCATTCCTAATTCATCCATTTGTAATGCTATATCATTTCTTGATGATGCCATAGCTGGATCTTCTGCAACACTACCAGAAATAAGTAATATGTCGTCCCCTCTCATCTCTCTAACTTTCTCAAATGCTGCAACTGTTCCAGGAATAGCCTGTACAGCTATAATAGCTTTAACATCAGGATCCGATGCCATACCAACTATATTCGCTATAACTGTTTCCTGCTCATCCATAAATTTATCCGGATAAGTTTGGATAATTACATGCTCTTCACCGTACTTTTCTTGTACCTGTTCAGCAGCTCTGTATTCTTCCTCATTTTGTGAAACAGTACCAGTTGCTATACCAATCTTCCAACTACCTGATTCGTCTGCTGGCTCTTCACCTTCTGCTGGCTCTTCACCTTCTGCTGGTTCTTCTGGCTCATCAGCCGGCTGACCGCAAGCTGCTAAACTTAAAACCATTACTACCACTAGTAATAAAACTGTGATTTTTCTAAACATTTAATTCCTCCTATTAATATATATTTGATAATAATTCAAAGAGAATTTTGAAAAAAATTCTCTTTGAATTTATATCCACCGTAGAACTAAAAAAAACATTTTTACTGGTCTGACCAGATTTAATAAGAATATGAGTCTATGTTTATATGCAAAAATACAAAGCATTTATATATAATATATCTTATAAAAATAGATAAATCAAGTTTTTTTTAAAGTCTCTAAGTTCAAT
>JAWOEG010000049.1:0-68491 GCA_046482875.1 Eubacteriales bacterium
TGTAATGTCACCCTGACCTATCACAAGAAGAAAGATATTCTCATCTGCCACTATTGTGGCTACTCCGTCAGTTCCCGGCTTGTCTGCAGCAACTGCCGGTCGCCGAGATTCTTTCCCTTTGATATAATACTTTTGTATTTTAGCAGCCTGTAATTCGCTTACAGAACTCATATGGCTTTTTAAACCTTGAATTTCAAATTCGTCTCTTGCTACTTTTATAACTTCCTTACTGCTTACATTTAATATCTTTGATAATTCGTATATCCTCATAGGACACCTCCTGTTTTATTAAGTCGATTATATACTTTGTCATATTTATATCTTTTATGCCTAAAACACCGACTTCTTTTTTTCCTAATATTTTCCCTAATTCTTCTTTAGTTTTGTATTGGATGTAATTTATATTTTTATTTCCAATAAATTTTTCTAATTTTTCTTTTATATTCTTCGAAACATCTTTAGCTATAATTATTAGATACACTCTGTTGTTATTAACATCAGCCTTAGTTATTTTATATCCTAAAGATATATTTCCGCTTTTCACAGCAAAGCCTATCATATTATCTAATTTATTCATTTTCATTCAATTCTTCTTTTATAATTTCATAAATATTTTCTGGTATTTGAGATCTAAAAGTTTTTTCGATTTTTTTATTCTTGTAAGCTTTCTCTAAGCATTCTGAATTATTGCATATATATGCTCCTCTTCCATTTGCTTTTCCAGTTTTATCTAAAATTATATTTCCTTTTTTATCTTTTACTATTCTTATCAATTCTTTTTTCGGGAATCTTTCTTCGCATCCCAAGCATTTTCTTAAAGGTGTTTTTTTATTTTTCATAAAAAGATCTACTCCTTCTCTATTTCTCCTTGGTATTGAGATTCACTTTTTATATCTATTTTCCAACCTGTTAATTTTGCGGCTAATCTAGCATTTTGCCCTTCTTTTCCTATAGCTAATGATAGTTGGAAATCTGGAACTACTACAACAGTACTTTTTTCTTTTTCATTAACTTCAACTTTGACTGTATTTGCTGGATTTAAACTGTTTGATATGAAAACTGCCGGGTCTTTATCGTATACGACAATGTCTATTTTTTCACCGTTTATTTCATCTACAATAGCTTTAACCCTACTTCCTCTATTTCCTACACAAGAACCTACAGGATCAACATTTTCGTCATTAGAAAAAACAGCTATTTTAGTTCTTGAACCAGCTTCCCTAGAAATATTATGGATTTCTATTATTCCTTCATAAATTTCCGGAACTTCTAATTCAAATAATCTTTTTATTAAATCCGGGTGCACTCTCGATAATGTTATATTTGCTCCTTTTGTAGTATTTTTAACGTCTAATATAACAGCTTTTATTCTGTCTCCTTGACTGAATGTTTCATTAGGAATTTGCTCGTTTTCCGTTAATATACCTTCAATTTTACCTAAATTAACAAATATATTGTTTTTACTTATCCTTTGAACTATTCCCGTTATAATCTCACTTTCACGGCCATTATATTCATTATATATATTATCTCTTTCAGCTTCTCTAATTTTTTGTAATATAACTTGTCTAGATGTTTGGGCAGCAATTCTACCAAATTCTTTTTTGGGTTTTAGCTCTTTCTTATATACATCTCCTATTTCTAATTTTTTATTTATTTCTTTTGCATCCTCTAAGGAGATTTCTGTTACAGAATCTTCTACTTCTTCTACTACAAGTTTTTCTGTAAAAATTGTATAGTCACCATTTTCTCTATCTATATCTATTTTAACTTTTCCCGCTTTACCGTAATTCTTCTTAAATCCCGACAATAGTGCTGTCTCCATAGCCGAGATTACAACATCTTTTGATATCCCCTTTTCTTTTTCTAGCTCATTTAACGCACTTATCATATCTTTGTTCATATCTACCTCCTAGAATTCTATATGTTTATTTGCTTTAGCTATTTCATTTATTTTAAAAACCAATTCTTTATTAGGTTTATCCTCTAATTTAATAGTTATATTATCTTCTTCTATATTTATTAATTCACCTACAAAAACTTTGCTATTGTCTCTTTTTGCATACAAATTTATTTCGATTTTTTGATTAATATTCTTTCTATAATCTTCAAGTGATTTGAAAGGTCTATCTATGCCTGGTGATGATACTTCTAAAAAATAGCTCTCTTCTATAAAATCTATTTCATCTAATTTTTTGCTTAATATTCTGCTAACTTCCGAGCATTTATCAATAGTTATACCATCCTCAGTATCTATAAAAATCCTAAGATAGTATATATTACTTTCTTTTGTGTAGTCTACCTCTACTATATCTATATCTTCATTTATCAGTATCTCATTTAGCAAATTTTCTGTTTTACTAATGATTTCTCTTTTACTCATAAATTCCTCCTATACAATCAGAAAGAGTGGGGCAATCCCACTCTTGATTTCATTATTTTAGTTCAAACCATTATAGCATATTTTATGGTGTTTTTCAACCAAAAAGTGAAATTTGATTTGTTTCATCCATTTGAGCTAAACAACCTTGTTCCTTAAGTCCTTCTACAGAAGTTTTGGTTATTTTGCACCTCTTAGTTAAATCTTCTACTGAAATAAATTCTCCCTTGTTTCTTTCTTTAACTATACTCTTTGCAGCACTTTGCCCCATACCTTCAATGCTAATTAAAGGTGGAAGAATGTAATCACCAGATATCTTGAAAATTTTATCGTCTGACTTGTATAGATCTACATTCTTGAATTTAAATTTTCTCTTATACATTTCTAAAGCAACTTCTAGTACAGTGTAAAGGTTTTTATCTTTTTGAGTTTTATCTTTTCCTTTATCACTTATTTCTTTCATTTCTCTCAATATACTCGATTCGCCTTTTAATATTAGTTTAGAATCAAAATCTGCTGCCTTAGTAGTAAAATAAGTACAATAAAAAGCTTGTGGATAGTTAATTTTATAGTAAGCTATCTTGAATGACATTGTGACATAAGCAACAGCATGAGCCTTAGGAAACATATATTTTATTTTTTTACAAGATTCAACATACCAATTCGGAACTTTTTTTTCTTTCATTTCCTTTATTTCTTCACTTGTGACACCTTTTCCTTTTCTAACTTTTTCCATAATATTAAATGATAATTTTTTATCTAATCCTTTGTATATTAAATATGTCATTATATCATCTCTAGTAGATATAACATTATCAATAGTTGTTATATTCTGCCTTATTAAATCTTGAGCATTGTTCAACCATACATCTGTTCCGTGAGATAATCCTGAAATTCTAACTAAATCAGAGAAGGTTTTTGGCCTAGTATCTATAAGCATTTGCCTTACAAAGTCTGTTCCAAATTCAGGTATTGCTAATGTACCCACCTCACAATTTATATCTTCTTTAGTTATTCCTAAAATTTCTGGTGATTTAAATAAGGATAAAGTCTCCGAATCATCTAAGCTAATATGACTACTACTGAATCCAGTAAGATCCTCAAGCATTCTAATTATACTTGGCGTATCATGACCTAATATATCAAGTTTTAATATTCTTCCTGATATAGAATGATAATCAAAGTGAGTTGTGATTACTCCCGAACTACTATTGTTTGCTGGATATTGAATTGGTGTAAAGTCGTATATTTCTTTATTCTTCGGAACAATCATTATCCCACCAGGATGTTGACCTGTAGTCCTTCTCACTCCTGTACAACCATCTACTAATCGGTCAATTTCAGCTTTATTAACTTTTTGTTCTTTTTCATCAAAATAGTTTTTTACAAATCCATAAGCTGTTTTTGAAGCTATTGTTCCTATTGTTCCTGCCCGATACACGTAACCTTCTCCAAATAAAGTTTCAGCGTATTTCATTGCTACCATTTGTTCTTCACCAGCAAAGTTTAAATCTATATCTGGTTCTTTATCGCCTTTAAATCCTAAAAATACTTCGAAAGGAATATTGTGCCCCTCCTTGCTCAATTCTGTTGAACAATTAGGACATATTTTATCTTCTAAATCTACTCCTGAACCGATATTTTCCCCATCTCTTAATTCAAAATATTTGCATTTTGGACATATATAGTGTGGCGGTAAAGGATTCACATCTGTTATATCTGACAAAGTAGCAACAAAGGAAGAACCTACAGAGCCTCTAGAACCGACTAAGTAACCGTCTTCTAATGATTTTTTAACAAGTTTATGCGCTATAATATACATTACTGCATAACCATTGCTTATAATGGAATTCAGTTCTTTAGATATTCTTTTTTCTACTATTTCTGGTAGATTTTCACCATATATTCTCTTTGCGTTTTTGTAGGTTAAATTCTTTAGTGTTTCTTCCGAACCTTCGATAATTGGTGGAAAAGTTCCATCAGGAATAGGTTTAATGTTTTCTATCATATCTGAAATTTTATTAGGATTTTTTATTATTATTTCTTCTGCCTTTTCCTTACTTAAATAATTAAAATCTTTTATTATTTCATCTGTTGTTTTTAAGAATAATGGAGCCTGTTTATCAGCATCTCTAAAACCCTGGCCGTACATCAATATTCGTCTATAAACTTCATCATATGGATTTAAAAAGTGCACATCTCCTGTAGCACAAACCATCTTATCTAATTTATCACCTATTTTTATTATTTTTTTATTTATTTCTGCAAGTTCCTTTAAATCTTCTACTGCTCCATTAGCTATTAAATGTGCATTATTTAATAATGGCTGAACTTCTAAAAAATCATAAAACTTACCTATTTTTTCTACTTCTTTATCTTTTTTATTCCTTAATACTCCTTGATAAAGTTCTCCAGCTTCACAAGCAGTGCCAATTATTAATCCTTCTCTATATTTATTTAGAATTGACTTTGGTATTCTAGGTTTTTTGTAAAAATATTTTAAATGTGATAAAGATACTAATTTATACAAATTTTTTAACCCTATATAATCCTTCACGAGTATAATCACATGAAAAGTCTTTGCATTTTTAACATTTGATTTATCAGCAAAATAATCATTAATTCCATTTAAGGTTTCAATATTTTTGTTTTTTAATATCTCGAAAAATTCCAACAAAACTTTAGCCGTTGCTTCTGAATCATCTACTGCTCTATGATGATTTTCTAATTCTATTTTAAAATGCTTAGTTAAGGCTTTTAAATTATGTCTTCTTTTATTTTTTAATATTCTTCTTGATAGTTCTAATGTATCTAATATAGTGTAGTTTTTATTTAAAGTATAGTTGTTTTCTAAAAATCCAAAATCAAAATCTGCATTATGAGCACATAATGTGCTGCAGTCTCCTATAAATTCAAAAAATCTTTTCATCCCTTTATCTATTAAAGGTTTATTCTGGACCATTTCTGTTGTTATTCCTGTTAGGCTTTGAATTTTTTCTGGTATTTTAACTTCAGGATCTATTAGTTGATTGAATTTATCTATAATAGAGTTGTTTTTTATTTTCACTGCTCCAATTTCAATAATTTTATCTTTTTTTGAGTTTAAGCCTGTAGTTTCAAAATCAAAAACTATTATTTCATCATTTAATTTATTATTTGTAGGATTCTTTATTAAATCTAATTCATCATTTACTAGGTATCCTTCTAATCCATATATAACTTTTATTGGTATTTTATTCGCTACTTCCATGGCTTCAGGAAAACCTTGTATTACACCGTGATCTGTTAAAGCTATTGCTTTATGACCCCATTTATATGCTTGATTAGCTATTTCAAAAAAATTATTCATACCGTCCATAGAACTCATCTTAGTATGGGCATGTAGTTCTATTCTTTTTTCAGGATACAAGTCTTCTCTTTCATTTTGTTCTATTAAATTTATGCTGTCAGCCATAATGACGTACTCTTTAGCATATTTATCAAAACTTAATTTTCCAGAAACTCTAGCAGATAAATTTTCAATATCTTTATACTTATTTAAATCTTCTTCTTTTCTTAGAAAAACTTTTATATTTATTGAACTTTTAAAGTCTGTTATTTTTAAAGTTATTAAATAAAGTTTTTCTTTTAATTTTTTACTTTTACTGCTTATGATTTTTCCCTCGGTACAATACATTTCTCCTTCTATTTCTCTTATTTCATTTATTTTAACTGGTATTTTTTTTATATTTTTGCCCTTTATTATAGGACTATTTAAATTAGATGTTTTTATCTTTTTGGGCTTATTATTTATTTTACCTGAATTTATATAGTTTTCTATGCTATCATTTATTTTTTCTACATCTTTATCAACAATGAATTCAATATTTTTTTGTGTATTATAAAACTTTTTAAGAATTTTTTTTATATATATATCAAATTCCTCTTTTTCAATTTTTTCTTTTAATATATTGGAATTGATATGTATCTCAACTGATTGAGCCTTAATCTCCATTTTATTTTTGTCAAAATTTTTTATATAATTTTTATATTTTCTATTTATCAAATATTCAACATTACTTAAAATTTGTTTGCTATCAATATTTATATTTGAAGGTTTAACATTTTCTATTACAACTGTAAAATGTTTAAATTTATCTTTAATATAAAAAACAAGATTGTCTAATTTTTCTAGAGAAATGTAACCACTTATAAGAATATCTAGTATTATCTTTTTACTTTTTTCTGATACTTTTACTGATTCAAATTTGATTTTATTGTCAATGCCTATTTCCTGTAAATAAGAATATATATTTATCTTCCTCACCTCAATCTCATTAAAAAGCTGCATTTATTTGCAGCTTTTTTTTATTTCTTTAATGATTTCTTCTATTATATTTTTTTCATCTATTTTTCTGATTAATTTACCTTTTTTAAATAAAATCGCTTCTCCTTTTCCACCTGCTATTCCAATGTCTGCTTCTTTAGCTTCTCCTGGACCATTTACAATACATCCCATTACTGCTATTGTAATATCTGTTTTAATTTTTTCTTTTAATATTCTATTTTCTATTTCTTTTGATAAGTATTCGATGTTTATTTCAGTTCTACCACAAGTTGGACAAGATATTATATTTGGTCCATAAGGTCTCAAGTTAAGATATTGAAGTATCTTTCTACCTACTTTTATCTCTTCTACAGGATCTGCTGTTAAAGACACTCTAATTGTATCACCTACACCCTGTAGTATTAAAGCACCAATGCCCATTGAAGATTTAATAATTCCATTTTCATATGTACCTGCTTCCGTTACACCTAAATGAATAGGGTATTCTATTAGTTTTGATAGTTTTATATTGCTTTTATAATTTTCAATAACATTACTTGATTTTATTGATACTACAATATTGTCATATTCAAATTTTTCTATTTCTCTTATTTGATTAATAGCACTATCAACTAATGAGTTTTCATTAACTCCTCGGTATTTTTCTATATATTCTTTTTTTACTGAACCAGAGTTAACACCTACACGTATAGGTATGTTTTTTTCTTTACAAGAATATACGATTTTCTTTACCCTATCCGAAGAACCTATATTTCCAGGATTAATTCTTATACCATCTGCTCCATTTTTAATTGCGCTTAGAGCTAATCTATAATCAAAATGTATATCTGCTATTAATGGTATATTTATTTCTTTTTTAATTTCTCTTATAGCTCCTGAACTTTTTTCATCTGGAACAGCTACTCTAATTATATCACAACCTGCATCTTCTAATTCAAATATTTGGTTGACTGTAGATTTTACATTATAGGTTTTGGTATTTGTCATTGATTGTACAGTTATAAAGTTATCTCCGCCTATTTTTACATTACCACATTTAACTATTTTTTTCATAGTAACACCTATCTTAGAATTCTTATTATATCATTATATAGTACAAAAAACATCAAGGCCATAAGAAGAACGAATCCTACAAAATGAATATATCCTTCTTTATCTGGTGGAATCCTTTTTCCTCTTATTTTTTCAATTAACAAAAACAAAATCCTGCTTCCATCCAATGCCGGAATTGGTAGTAAGTTTACGAAACCTAGATTTATACTAATAAAAGCTGCAAGATTAAGTAAGGGATAAAAGCCTAAATTAGCCGCTTGACCAATCATATTAATAATTCCTACAGGTCCAGCTATTGCTTCAGAACCTACCTTTCCACTTATAAGCATTATAATAAATTCAAACATAAGATTAATATAATAGGTAGTTTTATATACAGATCCCAATACTATGTCTGAAATTGACTTCTGTGTTTCTGTATAAAATCCTATGGTTATTTGCTTTATGGGTGAAATCTCTAATTTTATTCTTTCATCATCTCTCTCTATCTCCATGTCTATTTTATTTCCTGATGAATTGTTTATTAATTCTCTAGTTTCATTCCATTCATTTGTTTTTACTTTATTTATTGAAATAATTTTATCTCCACTTCTTAATCCTCCCTTGTAAGCGGGCATGGTTTCATCTATGAATCCTACAGTATTTGTATATTCGTCCTCAAGAATCTCTGGAGATATTCCGATCATATATCTGTAATTATGATTAATATCATATTTATGTAATTCACCTTTTCTCTCAACAGTTATTTCATAGTTTTCACTACTGGAAGAAATTTCTTCTTGAATCTCTTCCCAATATTTAACCTTTTCATCATTGATTTTTACTATTTTATCTCCTGGTCTTAATCCAATATCATATTCATTTAAAGAATTTTCAATTTCTGCTATTGTGTTTCCAGATATTCCATAAACACCTATCACTATTACAAAAATAACTAAAGCTAATATAAAATTCATCAGAGGACCCATAAATATTACTTTTAATCTACTTAAAACAGATTTTGAATTAAAGCTATCTTCCGAAAAAGAATCATCATCTTCTCCTTCCATTTTAACGTAGCCTCCAATAGGAAAAAGTTTTATAGAATATTTTGTTTCTTCTCCTTGTATACTTTTAATTTCCGGACCCATTCCGATAGAAAATTCATGAACCTTTATTCCCACACTTTTAGCAGCCCAGAAATGTCCCAGCTCATGAATTATTATTACTAATGAAAATATGATTATTGATGATATAAATGTTGTCAATTTAATCCTCTCCTAACTAATTAAGATAGAAAAATAGTAAACTATAGGTGAAACAAGTATTACGCTATCAAATCTATCTAAAAATCCACCATGTCCTGGCAAAAAATTACTGTAATCTTTTATATTGTTTTCTCTTTTAATTTTCGATGCAACTAAATCTCCGCTTATAGAAAAAATTGAAGATACAATTACGAATAAAATTATCCATATAATATTATATTTTCCTATAAAGCTATTAAATATTATTGATATAACTATGCTTCCAGTTATCCCTCCAATAGCTCCTTCTATAGTTTTCTTAGGACTAAGAATCGGTGATAATTTATGTTTTCCAAATATTTTTCCAGTAAAATAAGCAAATGTGTCATTTCCAAAAGCTATTATATATATATACCACACAAATGACATATCATTCAATAAATATAAATGATATAGAAAGAAACTTAGATAAAACCCCCCTAGTAAGTTAATTACAATTTTTTTCAACTCAACATTGAAAAATGTATAAAAAAACAAATTTCCAACCATGTACAATATTAATATGAAAAGAATAAAAGAATTCGAATTATTAACAGCAAAAATAAGCAAGATTATATTCAAAATAAAATTTAAAAAATAACCTGTTTTTAATATATCTTGTTTAAATGCTCTGCTAAGTTCAATAATGCAAAAGGTAGTTATAAAGAAATAAACAGCAAAATAAAACATACCTCCTAGATATGTTGATATTCCTAGTACTAATCCCCCTATAATGCCTGTCGCTAGTCTCTTTTTCATATGCTTACCTACCTTTAAGATGCGCCAAATCTTCTTTTACGCTTTTGAAATTCTTTTAATGCTTCTATATATTCATCTTTACCAAAGTCCGGCCACAAAGTTTCAGTAAAGTATAACTCCGTATATGCCAATTGATATAATAGAAAATTACTCAGTCTTTGTTCTCCACTAGTTCTTATTAAAAAATCAGGATCTGGAATATCCCTTGAATACAAAAAATTCTTTATTATTTCTTCATCAATTTTATTATAAAATTCTTTATCTGTTTTATATTTATCAATCATTTTTTTTACTGCCTTTACTATCTCTTTACGACTTCCATAGTTAAGAGCAATATTCAAATAAAGCTTATTATTATTTCTTGTTTTTTTACATAACTTTAAAACAGCTTCTTTGGTTCTATCAGGCAATTCATCTGAATCTCCAAAAATATTAACCTTAACACCCTTATTTTCTAATAATTTACTCTTTAACTTTGCGAATTCAACCAGTAGATTCATTAAATATGAAACTTCTTCTTTTTCTCTATTCCAATTTTCAGTTGAAAATGCATATATTGTAAGATATTTTATTCCTAAGTTGCCCGAAGTTTCTATAAGTTCTTCTAGTTTTTTCATACCTTCTCGGTGACCTAAAAATTTATTTTTGTCATTTTCTAAAGACCATCTTCTATTACCGTCCATTATAACAGCAACATGATTAGGAAGATTATCTATATTCAAATCTTTAATATAACCCATAAAATCACCTCTTAAAGAAAATACCCCTTGAATAAAGGGGTGTCCTTAGTAATAAGCTACTACAATTTCAATTGATTTATTAGAGATTTTTTTTACTCTCACAACAATTGGCATCGTCTTATTTTGATTGAATTTTTCATTACTACCCTTTGTTTTTTTTATAAAAAAAATAATGTTGTTGTTAATATTTAATGTATTGATTACGCTGTAAAGATCTTTACCAATCAAATTATTCTCATTATACTTCAAGTATTTCTTTTTCCTTTTTTTCGTATAATCCATCTATTTCTTCTGAATACTTATCTATTAAATCCTGTACTTTATCTTCTGCATCTCTTAAATCGTCTTCGGTCATTTCAGATTTTTTTTCCATTTTTTTAAATACATCTATAGTATCTCTTCTTTCGTTTCTAAGAGCTACTTTCGCTTTTTCTACTTCTTTTTTTATTGTTTTAATAAGTTCTTTTCTTCTTTCCTCAGTAAGTTGTGGAATTACTAACCTTATTATTTTACCGTCATTCCCAGGGTTGATTCCTAAATCAGAAGCTTGTATAGCTTTTTCTATATCTTCAAGAATATTAGTGTCCCAAGGTTTTACAACTAAAACTCTAGGCTCTGGTGCCGATATGTTGGCTACTTGATTTAATGGAGTTTTTGTTCCATAATAATCAACCATGATTTTTTCTAATAACTTTGGATTTGCTCTTCCAGCCCTTACAGTTGAAAGATCATCCTTTAAATACTCAACAGTTTTTTTCATTTTAGTTTCTAACTTGCTATGCTCTTTTAAATACATTACTCTTCCTCCCTTTTTATTACCGTACCTATTTTTTCTCCCTTTATAATTTTTATGATATTCTCAGGTTCTTCTATGCTAAATACAATAATCGGTATGTTGTTGTCCATGCATAAAGATGTAGCTGTTGAATCCATAACCTTTAATTCTTGATTCAATATATCAATATACTTTAAGCTGTGGTACATCTTAGCTGCTGGATTAATATTAGGGTCATCATCATATACGCCTTCAACGCCTTTTTTTGCTAAAAATAATACTTCAGCGTTCATCTCCGCTGCTCTTAATGCAGCAGTTGTATCAGTTGAAAAATAAGGATTACCAGAACCTCCCGAGAAAATAACAACTCTACCTTTTTCCATATGACGTATTGCTCTTCTTCTAATGTATGGCTCTGCTACTTGTCTCATTTCTATTGCTGTTTGTACTCTCGTAGGTACGCCTAAAGTTTCCAAAGCATCTTGTAAAGCCATACCATTTATAACCGTGGCCAACATTCCCATATAATCTGAGGTTGCTCTATCATTTAATTTCGCACTAGCACCTCTCCAAATATTTCCGCCACCTACCACTATAGAAATTTCTATCCCCATATCATTAGCTTTTTTTATTTCTTTAGATATTTCTAAAAGGGTCTTTTCATCTATTCCACCAGAATTATCTCCAGATAGGGCTTCACCACTAATCTTAAGAACTATTCTCTTATACTTAGAATCCATAAAGCCTCCTTAGCCGCATAATTTTAATGGAGAACTTATAAGTTCTCCATTATAATAATATTACATATCCATTTGTTTAGCAACTTCTTCTGCAAAATTTTCTTCTTTTTTTTCTATTCCTTCGCCTACTTCATATCTTGTAAACCTTCTAATTACTATATTTTCTCCTATTGTTGCTATTTTTTCTTTTAGTAGTTGTTTAATGGTTGTATCAGGGTCTTTAATAAAAGGTTGTTCCATTAAACATATTTCTTTATAGAATTTATTTATTCTTCCCTCTACCATCTTTTCTACTATTTTTTCAGGCTTTCCTTCATTTAAGGCTTGCTCTTTAAGTATATTTTTCTCTTTTTCTACTTTATCTTGTGGAACTTCATCAATATCAATATACAGTGGATTTTGAGCAGCTATTTGCATTGCAACATCTTTAGCAAATTGTTGGAATTCTGTGTTCTTAGATACAAAATCCGTTTCACTATTTATTTCAACTAAAACTCCTATTCTACTACCGTGTATATAAGACATTACTATACCTTCAGCAGCTGTTCTATCTGATTTTTTAGCTGCAGATGCTAATCCTTTTTTTCTTAGAGCCTCTACAGCTTTATCGATATCTCCATCAACGCTTTCTAATGCTTTTTTACAATCAAGCATTCCTGCTTTAGTTTTTTCTCTAAGTTCTTTTATTTTTTGTGCTGAGATTTTAGACATTTCTACCTCCTTAAACTAAGCTTATTCTTTATCTTTTTTTTCTTCAGTTTTTTCTTCAGTTTTTTCTTCCTTATTAGCTTCTTGTAGTTGAACTTTTTCTTTTTCTGCTTCTTCAGCTTCTAATTGTACTCCTTGTTTAGCTTCTAAAACAGCATCTGCTATTACTGAAGTAAAAAGTTTAATAGCTCTAATAGCATCATCATTTCCTGGAATAACTACATCTATTTCATCTGGGTCACAGTTAGTATCTATAATTGACACTACAGGAATTCCCATTATTTTAGCTTCTTTAACGGCATTTTCTTCTTTCTTTGGATCTACAATAAACATAGCTCCTGGAAGATCTTTCATGTTTTTAATTCCACCTAAGAATTTTTCTAATCTATCTGCTTCATGTTTTAGTTGTATTACTTCTTTCTTAGGTAAAAGTTCGAATTTTCCACTCTCTTCCATTTCTTCTAACTCGTGAAGTCTATCAATTCTTTTTTTAATAGTCTTGTAGTTTGTCAACATACCACCTAACCATCTTTGACTAACAAAATGCATTCCACATCTTTTAGCCTCTTTTTCAATAGATTCTTGAGCTTGTTTTTTTGTGCCCACAAATAGGATGTCTTGACCATTAGCTACAACCTCTTTAATATAATCATAAGCTTTGTCAACTAACCCTACTGTTTGCTGTAAATCTATTATGTATATACCGTTTCTTTCTGTGAAAATGTAATCCGCCATTTTAGGATTCCACCTTCTTGTTTGGTGACCGAAATGAACACCAGCTTCTAATAATTTCTTCATGTTTACTATTGACATTTTTTTCCTCCTTAGTTTTATTCCTCCAACTACATCTTCTTCCTTAGGAACCATATAAATACTATTATGGCACTACCTAAAAAATTAATAGCTGTGTGTATTACCTGAAGTAGTATATCATAAAGCATATACTTTGTAAATGTTATTTTTTTGAACAATCCTTATTTGAACATACCACTTTATCACCTTTTTTAGACTTTTTCTCTACCATTATACTTCCACATTCTTCACACTTTTCATCCACAGGTTTATTCCAAGATACAAAATCACAGTCCGGATAATTACTACATCCGTAAAAAGTTCTTCCTTTCTTACTTCTCTTTTCCACAATTTCTCCATCTTTACATTTCGGACATTTTATACCTGTGCTTTTTGTTATTTGTTTTGTGAACTTACAATCTGGATAATTGGGACAAGCTAAAAATTCACCATATCTTCCCTTTTTTACTACTAAATTTGCACCGCATTTTTCACATTTTTCATCACTGGTTTTTTCTTCGGCTTCTTCTCCATTTTCTTCGTCATATGGTTTTGTGTTTTTACAATTTGGATAATTAGGGCAAGCTAAAAATTTCCCAAACCTACCTTTTTTTACTACCATATTTGCTCCGCATTTTTCACATTTTATATCTGTTTCTATTTCTACTTTTTCTATTTCTTTGATATTTTCTTCAGCTTTTTTTAATGTTTTACTGAAAGTATCATAAAATTCCCTGATAATAGATTTCCATTCAGCACTGCCTTCTTCTACTAAATCCAGCTTATTTTCAAATTCAGCTGTAAATTTTTCATTTATAATATTTTTGAAATTTTCAACTAAGACTCCAGTTACCAATTTTCCTAAATCTGTTGGCATGAATTTTTTTTCTTCATATTGTACGTAATTCCTATATAATATTGTTGAAATAGTAGGTGCATATGTACTAGGTCTTCCAATTCCCAATTCTTCCATTGTTTTTACCAAGCTTGCTTCATTATATCTTGCTGGCGGATTTGTGAAATGTTGTTCCTTTATTAGCTTTATTAAATCTAATACTTCATTTTCTTTTATATCCGGCAATTTAACATAATTATCATTTGTAGTATAAACCTTGGTAAAACCATCAAATACCAATCTTTTTCCATTATATCTAAATATATAGTCTTTAATATTAATATCTATTGATAAACTTTCATATTTAGCAGATGCCATCATACTGCTTATGAATCTTTCCCATATTAAATTATACAGCTTCAGTTGATCAGAAGTTAGTGATTTTGAAATTTCATCTGGTGTTTTTTCTATATATGTAGGTCTTATACACTCGTGAGCATCCTGTGAACCTTTTTTGTTTTTACCAAATTTGTGTTTAGTGTTAAGGTATTTTTCTCCAAAAACTTGTTTTATATAGTCTGATGTTTTCTTTTTAGCTTCATCTGAAACTCTATAAGAGTCAGATCTAATGTATGTTATTAAACCCACAGTTCCATCTTTTTTTAAATCTATACCTTCATAAAGCTGCTGAGCTATAACCATGGTTTTCTTTGTAGAAAACCCTAATTTTCTATTAGCATCTTGCTGTAAAGTACTAGTAATAAATGGAGGATATGGTTTTTTGTTTCGATTCTTTTTACTGACTTTGTATACTTTTCCCTTTTTACCTTGTATTATATCTTCATAAATTTCATTTGCTTTCTCTTCATTTTCTATTTTTACTTTTTTAACCTTTTTACCTTCTAATCTTCCTTTAAACTTAGTTTCTAATTTCAAATTTTTGTCGAAAATTCCATCTAAAGTCCAATATTCAACCGGTTCAAAAGCTTCTATTTCTTCTTCTCTATCGCATATTAGCTTTACAGCAACAGATTGTACTCTTCCTGCACTTAATCCTCTTTCTATTTTTTTCCATAATAAAGGACTTATTTTGTAACCTACTAACCTATCTAATAACCTTCTAGCTTGCTGTGCATTAACTAAGTCAAAATCAATATTTCTTGGAGATTTTACAGCACTTTTAATTGCACTTTTTGTTATTTCATTAAATTCAACTCTTATTTTATCCTTTTCATCTAATTTTAATATATTTGCAATATGCCAAGATATAGCTTCTCCTTCTCTGTCAGGGTCAGTAGCCAAGTATATTTTATCTGCTTTTTTTGCTTCTTTTTTTAATTCTTTTATTACCTTCCCCTTGCCCCTGATAGTAATGTAATTAGGTTCAAAATCATTATCTATATCAATACCCAGCTTGCTTTTGGGTAAATCTCTCAAATGACCAACAGAAGCTGTAACCCTATAATTACTTCCTAAGAACTTCTTTATTGTTCTTGCTTTTGATGGTGACTCAACAATTAATAAATTTTTACTCATCAAATTCCTCCAACTAATTTTTCAATCTAAAATTCTTTCCTTTTTCTTGTGATATAATACCCTTCATTTCTAATATTGTCAATTTTGAAAGCAAATTTTGTTGTTTTATGCTTATTTTCTCGCTTAATTCTATTATATTTTTAGACCCCTCTTTTAAATAAATTAATATTTTTTTATCAATTTCATCAAATTCATTTTTTTCTTGTTTAGCTACCGAGTCATATCCAGGGCTGTTCCAATTAAATTCTTCTAGAATATCCTTTAAAGTTGTTGTTATTTTTGCTCCTTCTCTAATCAACTGGTTTGTACCTTTGCTTAGATAATTATCTATATTTCCCGGTACAGCAAAAATTTCTTTGTTTTGTTCTCCAGCGTATGTAGCAGTAATAAGAGTTCCACTTTTATCACTAGCTTCAACTACTAAAACTCCATCACTTAACCCACTTATTATTCTATTTCTAACGGGAAAGTTATAAGGCATTACCCTTGAACCTATTGGAAACTCAGATATTACTAATCCACTCTCCTTAATATCTTCATATAAGTTTTTATTCCTCTTAGGATAAATAACATCTATACCACTACCTAATACCGCTATGGTTTTGCCTTTATTTTCTAAACATGTCTTGTGAGCTATTGAATCAATTCCTAAAGCCATACCGCTTGTTATAGTTATTCCTTTTTGTGTTAATTCCTTTGAAAATTTTTTACAAACCCATTTTCCATAATTAGTAGCTTTTCTTGAACCAACTATAGATATATTTTTATTTATTAAGTTTAAATCCTTCACACTACCAATCGTATATAATATAAAAGGTGAATTTTCTATATATTTTAATTTTTTAGGATACTCTTTGTCAAATTTTGTAATTATATTAATGTTGTTAGATTCTATTTTCTTTTTTATCTTATTAATATAGTTAGAATTGATTGCATCTATTATACTAATTTTATCTTTTTCAGATAAAAAATCCAAATCATCTTTGTAATTGTGAAAATTATTTATTATATCTTCAACATCTCCAAAATAATCCACTAGTTTTTTAATGATGTTATTTTTTGGACCCAATGAAAAGTTTAACAAAGTTATCGTATTTATATAGTTCATACTTAACTCCAAAACTTTCTATCTAAATTTCTATACTGAATAGCTTCAGCTAAATGATTAAGTTGAATAGTTTTTTCGAAATCTAAATCTGCAATAGTTCTTGCTACCTTAATAATTTTGTTGTAAGCTCTTGCACTAAGTCCTAAGCTATCAAAAGAATTTTTCAACAATTTTTCAGCATCTTCTGTAAAATCACAATATTTTTTAATAGCTTTATTAGTTAATTCAGAATTTGAAAATATATCTAGATTCTCATATCTTTCTTTTTGTATTTTTCTAGCTTTATTTATTCTTTTTTTTATTAATCTAGAATTTTCATTTTTCTCATTATTTTTTAAGTCTTTATATTCTATCGGGCTAGCTTCTATTTGAATATCTATTCTATCTAATAAGGGTCCGCTTATTTTATTTAAATAATTATCTATTTGATTTTGAGAACATCTACATTCATGTTTTGGATCTCCATAATAACCACAAGGGCATGGATTCATGCTAGCTACGAGCATAAATTTAGATGGATATTTAAGGTTTGCATTTGCTCTAGAGATTAGTATTTCTCCATCCTCAATGGGTTGTCTTAGAACTTCTAATGTTTTTTTTGAAAATTCCGGCATTTCATCCAAAAATAAAACTCCGTAATGAGATAAGGAAACTTCCCCTGGCTTAGGTATTCTTCCACCACCTACTAAAGCAGTTTTTGAAATAGTATGGTGAGGAGCTCTAAAAGGTCTTGTTTTTATTAATTTATCTACTTCTGTTATTCCTGAAACACTATATATTTGAGTAATCTCTAAAGCTTCTTCAAAAGATAAATCTGGCATTATACCAGGTATTCTTTTAGCAATCATAGTTTTTCCTGAACCAGGAGGTCCTATTATCAATATATTGTGTCCCCCAGCTACCGCAACTTCTACTGCACGCTTTAATGTTTCTTGACCCTTAACTTCTGAAAAATCAAAATCATATTCTCTTTTATTTTCTTCTTCAGTAAATTTTTTTGGTTCTATTGGTTTTATCTTTAACCTATTATTTAATATTTCTATGATATCAATGATATCTTTAACTGGATATATATCTATTCCAGTAATATAACTACATTCTTCTAAATTATCCAAGGGTATAAATATGTTTTTCACACCTTTTTCCCTGAGAGAAATAACCATTGGAAGAGCACCTTCTACGTGTTTTATATCGCCATTTAAAGATAGTTCTCCTATAAAAAAAGTATTATCTTCAATACTATTAATTTTTCCCATTGAATTTAGAATACCTAAAGCTATGGGTAAATCCAATTGACTACCTTCTTTTCTAATAGAGGCCGGAGATAAGTTAATGGTGATTCTATTCATAGGAAATCTATATCCACTATTTGATATTGCCGACCTCACTCTTTCCTTAGATTCTTTTATAGCAGCATCTGGTAATCCTACTATATTAAAAGATGGAAGGCCATTACTTATATCTGATTCAACTTCTACCCCATATCCTTCTAATCCCTGTAAAACACATGTATTAATTTTTGATAGCATAACTAGTCTCCTTAATTTTTGTTAATATAACTATAATGAATAAAAAATAAAAATTCAATTAAAAACTAAAAAAATATTTTGTTAATTAATTGTAATATTAGATTCTAGTTTTCATCATCTTTTAAAATATATAGTCTTAAATCTATATATTTTATTATTATTGTCTTGTTTTTATAAATTTTTATAAAAAAATTTGATTTATATTAAGAAAAAGTTATATAATGTGTTAAATAATTAGAAGGGAGATTTATATGAAGTATATTGATAAAGTATTAAAAGAAGTAAAATCTAGAAATTCTTATGAACCTGAATTTTTACAATCTGTTGAGGAAGTTTTTTATTCAATTGAACCTGTATTAGAAAAACATCCGGAATTTGAGGAATCAGGGATACTCGAAAGAATAGTAGAACCTGAGAGAACTATTTCTTTTAGAGTTTCTTGGGTGGATGATAATAACCAGGTACAAGTAAATAGAGGTTATAGAACACAATTCAACAGTACCATTGGCCCATATAAAGGCGGATTAAGATTCCATCCTAGTGTCTATATAGGAATTATTAAATTTTTAGGTTTTGAACAAATATTTAAAAATTCTCTTACTGGATTACCTATTGGAGGAGGTAAGGGGGGGTCCGATTTTAACCCTAAGGGTAAGTCTGATGGTGAAATAATGAGATTTTGTCAGAGTTTTATGACAGAACTTCATAGACATATTGGACCAAATGTTGATATACCTGCAGGAGATATAGGTGTTGGTGCAAGAGAAATAGGGTATTTATACGGACAATTCAAGCGAATTAAGAATGAATTTCAACCAGCAGTTTTAACAGGTAAAGGTTTAAACTATGGCGGTTCTCTTGTCAGAAAGGAAGCAACTGGTTATGGATTAATTTATTTTATGAAAGAAATGTTAAATCATCATGATTTAACAATAGAAAATAAAACTGTTGCAATTTCTGGTTCTGGTAATGTTGCAATCTATGCTTGTGAAAAAGCACAAGAACTAGGCGCTAAAGTAATTGCAATGTCAGACTCTAAAGGCTATATAATTGATAATGATGGTGTTAATTTAGATACTATAAAGCAAATAAAAGAAGTTGAACGTAAAAGAATTAGTGAGTATATAAAATATCATCCTCAAGCTCAATATCACGAAAACCAACAAGAATTATGGTCTGTTAAATGTGACTTAGCACTACCCTGTGCAGCACAAAATGATATAAATATAGAATCCGCTAAGAAGATCGTCGCAAATAGTACTTTAGCTGTTGGAGAAGGAGCTAATATGCCTTGTACAAATGAAGCTGTTAATTATTTTTTAGAAAATAATGTTTTATTAGCTCCAGCTAAAGCAGCTAACGCTGGAGGTGTTGCAACTTCTGCTTTAGAAATGTCTCAAAATAGTATGCGTCTATCTTGGTCTTTTGAAGAAGTTAATAAAAGATTAAACGAAATCATGATAAATATTTTTGAAATTTCTAAAAATGCAGCTAAAGAATATGGTATGGAAAACAATTATGTTGCAGGTGCCAATATCGCTGGATTTATAAACGTAGCTAATGCAATGTACGATCAAGGAATTATGTAGTAAAATTTTAGGGTATACTTAAAAAGGAATGCTGATATCAGCATTCCTTTTAAAAAGCATTTTTTATATGATTTATTATCTTTTCATTTATATATACTTCTACAACATCAAACCTTAAAGGATTGTTATAAATATTATTATCTCTAATATACAACAAACTACATTTTCTAATTTTATCTATTTTTCTTTTGGTTACTGCTTCCCTTGGAAGACCATATTTTTTTGTTTTTCTAGATTTTACTTCTATAAATATTATTGTTTCATTATTTTTTGCAATAATATCAATTTCCCCAATAAAATTTCTATAGTTACTTTCGAGGATTTTATAACCTTTTTTTTCTATATATTTTTCAACAATCTTTTCATATCTATTTCCTATTTCCTTTTTATTCAATTTAGTATCCTTCAAAGATAGTTATCTGTTTATTTTTATCCAGTATTTTACTTAGAAAAGTTTTCCTATGGTATTTTGTTGGACCGTATTTTTTTATTGCTTCTATGTGTTTCTTGGTTCCATAGCCTTTATTGTTCTTTATATCAAACTTGTCTAAGTATGGATAATCCATACTTAAGTCCGTCATGATTTTATCTCTTTCAACTTTAGCTAATATAGATGCCGATGAAATACCATGGCATAAAAGATCACCTTTTATCACACTTTTTTGCGGTATAGCCATTGGAATTTTTTCAGCGTCAATGAGCAGCATATCTGGAGTTTTACTTAATTTATCTATTGCTATTTTCATAGCTTTAAGAGTCGCTTTTTTAATATTTATTTCATCTATTTCCTTAGGTTCTACTATCCCAAAACCATAAGATACTGATTTTTTTTTAATTATTTTCGAAAGCTCATTTCTCTTTTTAACACTTAATTTTTTAGAATCAGTTATATCTTTCATGTAGAATTCTCTAGTCATAATAACTGCGCAAGCTAATACATTGCCAGCTAAACATCCTCTGCCAACTTCATCTATACATGCTATGTAATTGAAGCCATCATTCCAGAGTTGATTTTCTATTTTTAGATTCTCCATTATTAACCTTCTTTCGGTCTTTCTAATGAAATTTTACCAAGGTCTCCATTCCTAAAATCCTTAAGAATTGTTATTGCACATCTTTCATAATCAATTTCATTATCTTTTAATATATAACCTTTGTTTCTAGATATTTTTTCTAATATATTTTCTACTCTCTCATCTTCATTGATAACAATATTATATCTCTTCTTGAGTATTTCAATGTAATATGTTTTTAAATATTTCAATAAATACACAGATAACTCTACATCATCAATTATATTATCTTTAATAAGCCCTGTAACAGCCAGATTAAATTTTACTTTATCATTATTTAAATTTGGCCATAAAATTCCTGGAGTGTCCAGTATTTCAAACTTATTTTTTATCTTAATCCACTGTTTACCTCTAGTAACCCCCGGTTTATTTCCTGTTTTTACACTTTTCTTTTTTGTCAAATAATTTATAAAAGTTGATTTACCAGTATTTGGTACTCCAACAACTAAAATTCTTATAGTTTTATTTTTAAATCCTTTTTTTTCAAATTTTATTCTTAATTCATCTTCAATTCTACTAATACAATCAAACAATTTTTTATTTTTTTTATTTTTTATAGAATTATTTTCAACAACAGTAAAGCTTTTATTTTCAAAATATCTAATCCATTTTTTATTTACTTTATCATCTGATATGTCAGATTTATTCATTAAGTATATCTTTTTTTTGTTTGTTATAAGCTTATCTAGTTGAGGGTTTAAACTGCTGTTTGGAACTCTTGAATCTAATATTATTATAACTAAATCAACAACGCGCAAATTTTCTTTGAGCATATCGTAAGTTTTTTTCATATGTCCGGGATACCAGTTCATATTTTCATCTCCTATTAAAAATGAGGACTTACGTCCCCACAATTATTTGTTAAATTTCTTTTCTTTAACTTTAGCAGCTTTTCCTGTCCTATCTCTTAAGTAGAACAATCTCGCTCTTCTAACTTGACCTTTACGTGTTACTTCAATTTTTTCTACTTTTGGTGAATGTACCGGAAATGTTCTTTCTACTCCTACTCCGTAAGATACTCTTCTTACTGTAAAAGTTTCTTTAATTCCTTCACCTTGTCTTTTTAAAACAGCTCCTTCAAAAGTTTGAATTCTTTCTCTAGCACCTTCTTTAATTCTGAAGTGTACTTTAACAGTATCTCCAGTATTAAAGTTAGTAAGTTCATCCTTTAACTGCTCTTTTTCTAATGTTTTTATTACGTTCATAGTATACCCTCCTTTTTGCAGCGTTCATGTGTATAGACAGAGGACCGCCGTATACTTCAATGTATTATAGCACAATAATATTTCTAAATCAATAATTTTTTATTTAAATTCTTTTTCTAGTTTTTCATACTCGTTTATTATATTTTCTTTATTTTTCAGCAAGTCCGGTCTATTCTTAATTGTCGCCTCTATGGATTTATACCTTTTCCATCTTTTTATCTTTTCATGGTCTCCAGATAGTAAAATTTCAGGAACTTTATTACCTTTGTAATTAAATGGTCTAGTATATTGAGGGTGTTCCAGTAGATTGTCTTCAAAGGTTTCATTCTGATGAGAATTTTTATTGCCCAGTACTCCTGGTATTAACCTTGAAACTGAATCAATTAATACAAGTGCTGGAAGTTCACCACCTGTCAATATATAATCTCCAATAGATATCTCTTCATCCACATAGTTTTCTATTACTCTCTGATCAATTCCTTCATAGTGTCCGGCTATTATTACTATATCTTCTTCCTTAGATAGTTCTTTAACCTTCTCTTGATTTAATAATTTACCTTTTGGACTCATGTATATAACTTTTGATTTGTTTATTAATACATCATTCAAGGCCTCTGACAATGAATCGGCTTTTAAAAGCATTCCCGGACCTCCACTATAGGGATAATCGTCTACTTTATTATGCTTGTTTTGAGAATAGTCTCTAATATTTATATAATTAATTTTAATTAAATTATTTTCTACTGCTTTACCTATTATACTGTATTCTAGTAGGGATTCCATGGTCTCTGGAAACAAAGTTAAAACAGTTATTTTCATTCAATCAGTCCTTCAATTAATTCAACAGTAATTTTTTTATTTTCTAAATCTATTTTTTTTATAAATTGTTTAGATGATGGTATTAGTTTTTTTATATCATTATCTATTTCATAAATATCATTTTTACTTGTTTTGTGAATATTTGTTATTTTTCCTATGTATTCATCTTTTGTATCGTATACGCTTATACCTATTATATCTTCAATAAAATATTCGTCCTTATCTTCTATTAAGATTTCTTTTTCATCTAAACTTATAAAAATTTTATAATTTTTCAACTTTTCAGCCTCATTAATATCGTCTATTCCTTGTAAATTAAGAAGTATTTTTTTATTAGTAGTAATTTTTTTTATTGTATACTTTGTTTTTTCTTTACCTACATATATGCTGGACGCTTCCATTAATTTTTTAGGTTCATAATGGTAATATTCAATCCTCATTAAACCTTTTAATCCATGTGTATTTATAATTTTTCCTATCTCATAAAATTCCATATATTCACCTTTAAAAAGGATTAGCATAAGCTAATCCCGTATTGTTTATTGAACTATTTCTACAATTACTCTTTTGTTTTCTTTTGTAGCTGCTGCTTTTACTAAGGTTCTAACTGCTTTTGCAATTCTTCCTTTTTTACCAATTACTTGGCCCATATCTTCTTCAGCAACGCTTAGTTCAATAATAATTGATTTATCTCCTTCAATTTCTTTTATGCTTACTTTATCCGGATTATCAACTAATGCTTTTGCAATATATTTTACTAGTTCTCCCATAATTGCACCGCCTTCATTATTTTTCTTAATTATTCCTTATCAAATGCACCGTTTTTTCTAAGTAATATTCTAACAGTGTCAGTTGGCTGAGCTCCTTTGCCAATCCACTCTAGAGCCTTTTCATTATCTATTTTTATCTCTTTTGGATCTGTTAAAGGATTATAGTGTCCTATTTCTTCAATGAATTTACCATCTCTTGGAGCTCTTGAATCTGCAATTACTACTCTATAAAAAGGAGTTTTCTTTGCACCCATTCTTTTTAATCTGATTTTTACTGCCATTATTACACCTCCTATTATTTAATTTAATATATTAAAAAGGTAGTTTTAACCCTTTTTTTCCAGACATCATGTTTCCCATTTTATTCATATTTTTCATCATTTTTTTCATTTCTTTATACTGTTTCAATAGCCTATTTACTTTTTGTATTGAGGTACCACTACCTACTGCTATTCTTTTTCTTCTACTACCATTTATTATATCCGGCTTAACTCTTTCTTCTTTTGTCATTGATTGTATTATCGCCTTTACATGGATTATCTCTTTTTCATCTATTTTTATATTTTTAAGCTTTTTGCTATTTGCTCCAGGCATCATTTCTAATATTTGATCAATAGGTCCTAAGTTTTGCATTTGTTCCATTTGCTCAAGAAAATCATCAAATGTAAATTGATTTTTCATCAATTTTTTTTCTAATTCCATAGCCTTTTTTTCGTCAAAGGATGATTGAGCTTTCTCTATTAAGCTTAAAACATCACCTTTTCCTAATATTCTTGATGCCATTCTATCGGGATGAAAAATTTCTAAATCGTCTAATTTTTCTCCTGAAGTTACAAATTTAATAGGTTTTCCAATTATAGAGCTTATTGAAAGAGCAGCACCACCTCTAGCATCTCCATCTATTTTAGATAAAATAATACCTGATATTTCTAAGTTTTTATCAAATTCTTTCGCTATATTTACGGCTTCTTGTCCCGTCATAGAATCTAAAACTAAAAGTATCTCATCAGGTTCGATAACACCTTTTATATCTTCTAATTCTTTCATCATTTTTTCATCAATATGTAATCTTCCTGCAGTATCAAAGAGAAGTAGGTCTTTACCATTTTTCTTGCCATAATTTAAAGCGTTTTTTGCTATCTTTAAAGGACTTTCTCCTTCTTTACCAGCGAATACATCTATATCTGTTTTTTCGCCTAATACCTGTAATTGTTTTACTGCTGCTGGTCTATATGTGTCACAGGCAACAAAAAGTGGATTTTTGTTTTTGTTTTTATATCTTTTTCCTATTTTTGCCGTAGTTGTAGTTTTACCCGCCCCCTGTAAACCACACATCATTACAGTAGTTATATTATTTTGATTTATTTTTATATCTTCAGTTTTTTGCCCAAGGAGATTCACCATTTCATCATTTACAATTTTGATAACTTGCTGACCTGGTGTTAAACTCTCAAGTATTTCTTTTCCAGTAGCTTTTTCTTTAATATTTTTAATGAAATTTTTAACCACTTTAAAGTTAACATCTGCTTCAAGCAATGATAACTTAATCTCTCTTAAAATTATATCTATGTCTTTTTCAGTAAGCTTACCTTTTTTTGTAAGTTTAGATAAGGTTTCTTGAAGTTTATTGGATAAACTTTCAAATATCATAATTACAACTCCTAAAGTTTGTTTATTAAATCTACTAATTCATTGAAATGTTTTTTCAAATCTTTATAATCCTTTTTTTCAATGTTTTTATTTATTTCTTCAGCTTTTTTCTGAATATTATTTTTAAATTTTTCTTGTTTTTTAATTATATTTAACTTACTATCTATTTCGTCCAAGTTTTTTTCAGCTCTTTTTAATAAATCATATACTCCCTGCCTTGTTATTCCTAGATTTTCAGAGATTTCTCTTAAGCTTAAATCCATTAAATAGTATTGATTTATTACTTTTTTATGTTTTTCATTTAAAACATCGCTATAATAATCGTATAGTTTTCCATACCTTAAATATTTATCTAACATATTATCACCTGTAAAGTTTTTTACTTGACAGTTAATTATAATACATTAAATACCTTCTATTGTCAATAGTTTAATACTGAATTTATGAATTTCTCGGCATCAAATTTCTGTAGATCATCTATTGATTCTCCAAGACCTACATAAACAACAGGTACTTTTAATTTTTTCTGTATAGGAATTATGATTCCGCCCTTAGAAGTACCATCTAGTTTTGTTAAAATGATTCCATCTATATTAGTAACTTCTTTAAAATACTCAGCTTGAACAATCCCATTTTGACCAGTATTTGCGTCTATTACAAGATACACTATTTTTTTTGCTTCAGGATATTCCTTATCAATAACTCTTGATATTTTATTCAATTCTTTCATTAAATTCTTTTTGTTATGCAACCTTCCTGCTGTATCACACATTAATATATCTACATTCCTTGCCTTTGCTGCATTAATTCCATCGTAAATCACAGATGATGGATCACTTCCTTCTTTATTTGATATAATATCGACATCAGCTCGCTGACACCATTTTTCAAGTTGCTCTATTGCTGCCGCTCTAAAGGTATCTCCAGCTGCTACTAAGACAGATTTATTTTCTTCTTTGAATATTTTAGAAAGCTTGCCTATTGTTGTTGTTTTACCTACTCCATTTACACCAACCATAAGAATTATAGACTTCTCATTTTCATCCACATTCTCATCAAACTTAATTTCTTTGACTAATATTTTTTTTAATAGGGGCTTCACCTTGTTAATGTCTTGTATTTTTTTGTTTTTTATTTCAAGTTGAAGCATTTCTATTATTTCTAATGTAGCATCTACGCCTATGTCCGCACTAATTAATATCTCTTCTAGTTCATCGTATAATTCAGCGTCTATTTTTAAGTGTATAGAAAATAAATCATCTATTTTATTTGCAAAATTATTTCTAGTTTTTTTTAATCCCTTTTTAAATTTATTTATTATATTACTCATTAACAAACTCCTTTTGAATTAAATCTGATAGATTCATTGATATTATTTTAGTTACACCTTCTTCTTCCATAGTAGTTCCATATATAGTATCAACAAATTCCATTGTACCTTTTCTATGAGTGATAATCAAAAATTGTGTTTTATTTGAGAATTTTTTTAAATAATTTGCAAATCTATAAACATTTGCATCGTCTAAGGCTGCTTCAATTTCATCAAGAATACAAAAGGGTGTAGGCTTTATTTTTAATATGGAAAACAGCAAGGATATTGCCGTTAAAGCTTTTTCTCCACCAGATAGAAGTGATATCTTGTTTAAATTTTTACCAGGTGGTTGCGCATATATTTCAATATCACAAGTAAGTGGATTTTCGATATCGGATAAAATAATTTCTGCATCTCCACCGCTGAATAAATCAATAAATACATTTTTAAATACTTCATTTATTTTTTCATATTCTGTTAGAAACATACCATGCATTTTTTTTGTTAGATCTTCAATTATATTATTTAATTTGTCTTTTGCTTCGAACAAGTCATTTCTCTGTCCGTTTAAAAATTCATATCTTTTGCTTGTTTCTTTGTATTCTTCTATTGACGAGATGTTAATGTCTCCTAATTTTTTAATAGAATACTTTAAACTTTTTGTTTTTTTATTTAATAAATTTATGGTTTGTTTTTCATTTATATAGGTTTTTGCTATAGCATAATTCATTTCATAATCATTCCATAATCTGTTTTTTGTATTTGATAATTTATTTTCATATCTTTCTAGCTTTACTTCCAAGCTATTAATATCTTTTTGAATATTATTTATTTCTTTACTAATTGAATTTGTTTTAGATTGTTTTTCATATATACACCTTTGAAGATTTTTCCTTTTTTCTTTTAGCTCATCAAATACTTTTTTCTTATCAGCTAATATTTTAGATTCTGTATTAATTAAATCACAGTATTTTTGAATTTTATTATTTGATTCTAAATTTAAATTTTTATTGATTTCAATTTCTTCTTCTGTATTAGTGATGTTTTTATATGCATCTTCGATACTTTCATTAATTTCTTCAAATCTTGTTTCATTTATCTCTAGTTCATTTTTTCTTTTTGATAGTTCAACGTTTAAATTGTTTATATTGCTAGTTGTTTTTATTTCTTCTCTTTTTACTTGTTCTAAATTAACATCATTATCTTTTATTTTATTTTCATGGTCATTTATATTTTGATCTATTTTTTCCAATTCTTCTTTTTCGATTTTTAATTTGTTTTCTAATTTTAGTATATTTTTATTATTTACTTCGATTTTATTTTTTAACTCTATTTTTTCTGATTCTTTATTATGTAAATTTGTTTTGAAATTAGTTAGATTAATTTCATTTTTTTCTCTTTCTTTTACTAAATTTTCTAGTCTTAGATTTTCTTTTTCTAAAAAACCTTTTACTTCTTTTAAACTTTTTAAATATTTTTCAATTTTTTCTTTAATTTGTACCTTTGTAGTTTCCAACTTTTTCTTCTCATTTTTTAAAGATGATATTTCTTCTTCTCTTCCAATTAAATTGTTAGTTTTTTTCTTGCTACCACCGGTTATCGCTCCACCAGAATAGATGATTTCACCTTCTAGAGTTACAATATTAGTAGAATAGCTAATAGATTTAGCTATTTTAATTCCTGAATTTATATCTCTACATATTATTGTTCTTCCTAGTAAAAATTTGAATATATTATTATATTTTTTTTCATATTTAATTAAGCTGTCGCCAGTACCTATATACCCATCTATTTTTGATGCATTTTTTTGATATTTATTTAATTCTCTACCCTTTATAGTATCCATTGGTAGAAAAGTCATTCTTCCTATTCTTTCAGACTTTAAAAAATTAATTATTTGACTAACATATTTTTCTTTCTTTATAATGACATTTTGGGCAGAAGCCCCTAGAGCAGTATTGATTGCTTCAATATATTTTTTATCAACCTTTATTAATTCTACTACAACTCCTTCAACTTCTTCTCTATATTTACCTTTATTTACATACTTCATGAAATCTTGGATGCTTTTATAAAAACCCTCATAGGAATTTCTTATTCGTGTTTTTATGTTAATTAAATTTTTATGTCTTTCAATGTTATTATTATTATTATTAAGCTTTGTCTTCAATTTTTCTAGATTTTCTTCTTCTTTTAAATATTTGTTTTTGTAATCCACAAGTCTTTTTTTAGATTCAAGTTCTATTTTTTTTGAGTTTTCTATCTTTTCTTCTAACTTTTTTATATTACCTTTATTTTCTACTAAAGTTTTTTCACAATAGTTAAGCAGTTCCTTATTATCATCTAATTTTTGCTTTTCTATTTTTGTTTGATTATATATTTGATCTATTTTACTTTTTTCTTCTGATAAACTTTGATATAATTTGAAAATTTCATTCTTACTATTTTTTATATAACTATCTTTAGAGTCTAGATTCGATTTAATTTTTTGTAGATTTGATTTATATTCTTCAAGGATTACGGCGCTTGATTTAATTTTCTCCTTATTATCATTTATGATATCTGATATTTTTTCTTTTTTGTCATCTAAAACTTGAATTTTCCCTTTATAATCTCCTAAATTAATTTCTAATGATTCTAATTTTTTCTCGTAAAGTTTAATTTTTTCTTTTTCTATTTGTATATTATTTTTATTTTTATTTATTTTTTTTTCTAAATCATTAAGATTTCTCTCGTATTCAATGATTTCTACGTCAATTTCACTTACTTCATTTATTTCATCTTCTAACTTTTCTTCAAAGTGATTTCTTTTAGTTTCTAAATCTCTAAGTTCTTGATTTCTTTTTGCTTTTTCGTCTTTTAATTCTTCTTCATAAGTTATATATTTTTTGTATTCTTGGGCTAAAAGATTAATTTCAATACTTTTTAGGTCTTTTTTTACCTCTAAATATTTTTCAGCATTTTCTTTTTGTTTTTTAAGGGGTTCTATTCTATTTTCAATTTCTAAAATTATATCATTTATTCTATCTAAATTATCCTTAGTTTTTTCAAGTTTTTTTTCTGTTTCTTGTTTTCTAGACTTATATTTAACAATACCTGCAGCTTCTTCTAAAACCTTCCTTTTTGTTTCAGTATTCTTGGATATAATTTCGTCAATTCTTCCTTGTCCTATTATAGAATATCCATCTATACCTATTCCTGTATCCATAAAAAGCTCTCTAATTTTTTTTAGCTGAGTTTTTTCTTTATTTATTAAATATTCGCTTTCACCAGATCTATAAAGTTTTCTTGTTATAGAAACTTCGTTATACTCTATTGGAAGTACATTGTCTTTATTGTCAAAAATTAAATCTACTTGAGCTATTCCTTGAGGATTTTTATTTTTAGTACCTGCAAAAATAACATCAGACATTACATTTCCTCTAAGGGTTTTGGCACTTTGCTCACCTAACACCCATTTAAATGCATCTGAAATATTGCTTTTACCGCTTCCGTTTGGACCTACTACCGCTGTTAGTTTTGAATTTATATCTAATTTTATTTTATTTGCAAATGACTTAAAGCCGTTAATATATATGGATTTTAAATACAATTTATACACCTCATAATTATGATAAGCTTTCGTTAAGTTTTTTTAATGCTTCACTTGCTGATTTTTGTTCTGCGTTTTTTTTGCTTTTTCCTTTTCCTCTGCCTGCTTCTTTACCAGAAATAAGTACCTTTACAAAAAAAGTTTTGTTATGGTCAGGCCCATCTTCCTTAGTAACAACATAAGAGATCTTATTGGTATTATTTATGCTTTGGACTACTTCTTGTAGTTTAGTTTTATAGTCATAATTCAGTTTACCTTCTTCTGCTTTTTTTATATAATCATCAAAAAGCTTTAGAACAAGTTTTTCTGTATTTATATAATCGCTATCTAGATAAATAGCGGCAATTATAGCTTCTACCGAGTCGGCTAATATGGATTTTCTTTTTCTGCCACCGGTTGATTCTTCACCTTTTCCTAATTTAAGATATTCTCCAATGTTATATTTGCAAGCTATATCATACAAGGCTTCTTCACATACTATTTTAGACCTTAGTCTTGTTAACTTTCCTTCTGGATATTTTTTGAACTTATTAAACAAATATGTGCTAATAATTAGTTCTATAACTGCATCTCCTAAAAATTCTAATCTCTCATTACAATTAACGTTGTCTTGAAATTCATTTGAATAAGAACTATGTGTTACTGCTTCTTTTAATAATCCTATATTCTCAAATGTATAATTAAGTTCCATTTGAAGTTTTTCAAACTTATTATTCATAAATCCTCCTCATAATTAAAGACAACTAACTAACTGTACAGTTAGTCACTCGTCATCAATCATTATAAATTTTAAAAGTCCTGATTATCAGGACTTTATTCGATACCTTCTAAGTAATCAACTGCATCTTTTACTGTTTTTATTTTCTCAGCATCTTCGTCTTCTATTTCTATGCCGTATTCATCTTCTAGTCCCATTATTAATTCAACTAGTGAGATGGAATCTGCTTCTAGATCATCTACAAATGAAGTCTCTAAGGTAATTTCTGTGTCATCGTCTAAGTTTAATTTTTCAATTATTATTTTTCTGATTTCTTGTAAATCCACTCTAATCCTCCTTATTAATTCTTTCTTCTATGAATTTTATTGAATCACTTTCATAAAACAATTTGCCTTGTCGTATAGCATTCTTAAATGCTTTGCTTTTTGAACTACCATGAGCTTTTATTACTGGTGACTTTAATCCTAATAAAGGAGCTCCTCCATGTTCATTGTAATCAAATTTACTTTTTAATTCTCTCATAGAGTTTTTTATTAATGCTCCACCTATCATGCCTCTAATACTACCTTTAAGTTGGATTTTAATTTGGTTCATTAACTCACTTGAAAGTCCTTCTGTTAATTTTAACACAATATTACCTACAAATCCATCACAAACTAGTACATCAGCCTTCCCTTTAAGTAGGTTTCTAGCTTCAATATTACCAATAAAGTTCAAATCTGATTCTTCAAGGACTTTATAAGTATCTATATATAGCTTGCTTCCTTTTGTTTTTTCAGTTCCAATGTTTATCAATCCTACCTTAGGATTTTTTTTATCTAGTACTTTTTCCGCATAAATACTTCCCATTATACCGAATTGGTATAAAAAATCAGGTTTGCAGTCAGCGTTTGCTCCTACATCAAGTAATATACTATTTCCTACTATTGTAGGTATTATAGGAGCTAAAGAAGGTCTCTGTATACCTTTTATTCTACCAACTATAAATAACCCTCCGCTTAAAAGGGCACCAGTATTTCCTGCTGAAACAAATGCACTTCCATATTTATCCTTGACTAAATTCAACCCTACTACCATAGAAGAATCTTTTTTATTTCTAATGGCTTTAACAGGTTTATCTTCATTAGTAATTATATCTTCAGCATTGACTATTTCTATTTTATTTAAAAATCTTTTAGCATTTTTATCGATGTCTTTCTTAAGAATTTTTTCTTTTCCCACTAAAATAACATCTATATTAAGTTCTTCAATACTTTTTAAAGCCCCTTTTACTATTTCCCCAGGAGCCTTGTCTCCACCCATGGCATCAACTACTATTTTCAATGTATTCACCTCTTTTAATGTGTTCAAAAATAAGTATACATTAGTAGATATTAAATTGCAATAAAAAAGATAGCTTTAAAAGCCATCTTCTTATTCATTATCTAATACGTTCCTTCCATCATAGTAACCGCATTCTTGACATACTCTATGTGGTAACTTCATTTCATGACATTGAGGACATTCTGTAAATCCTGTTACTTTTATTTTCTCTTTAGCTGTTCTTCTTTTATCTCTTCTAGCCTTAGACGTCTTACGCTTTGGTACTGCCATGTTTACACCTCCTTGTCCAATAACTCTTGAAGTTTACCCAATCTCGGGTCTATATTTTTATTTTCACAATCACAATCTTCTTCGTTCAAATTTGCTCCACATTCATGACACAAACCCTTACAGTTTTGACTGCATAATGGCTTTAATGGTTTATTAATATAGAAAATTTCTTTGATTAAATCTTCTATATTAATTTCACCCTTTGTTAATAATAGATTGTAAAAATCTATACTTTCATCATCTAATTGATCTTCAGATGAACTAATAAAGACTTCAACTTTGTCATTAATTATATTCGTGTATTTTTTTAAACATCTTGAGCATTCTTCTGTATATGTAAAATATACTTCTAAGCTCCCACTTAAATCATCATTAACTTTAAATAACTGTAATGATATTTCAATTGGTTTAACAAATTCTATATTATCAATTGATAGATTTGTTATATTCTTTTTTATCTCTAGTTTTTTATCTTTTCCTTCAATAAAATCTATTAGAGATATTCTCATATTATCACCTCTAGTGCAAGGAAAATTATAAATAAATTAATAAGAATTGTCAAGTTTTATTTATTTTCTAATATTTCTACTGCTTCACGGGCTATCATTAATTCTTCGTTTGTTGGAATTACGTATACTTTGACTTTCTTATTTTCTTTTGATATTAGTTGTTCTTTTCCTCTAATATTATTATTTTCATCATCTATTTCTATTCCTAGGAATTCCAAATCTTCACAGATAGCCTTTCTTGCTCCAATTGAATTTTCTCCTAGCCCTGCAGTAAATACTAAGACATCAATGCCTCCCATAGCTGCAGTATAGCTAGCTATATACTTTCTTACTATATAATAGAATTTATCTAATGCAAGCTGTGCTCTTTCATTGCCTTCTTCAGCAGCTTTTTCTATATCTCTAAAATCATTGCTAACTCCTGAAATACCTAAAACTCCAGATTTTTTATTTAATAATTCATCAACTTCCTGAATAGACATATTTTTCTTATTCATCAGAAATGTAATTATTGCAGGATCTATACTTCCACTTCTTGTTCCCATTGCTAATCCTTCAAGAGGCGTTAATCCCATACTTGTATCTACAGATTTTCCACCTCTAATTGCAGTAGCTGAAGCACCATTTCCAAGATGACAAGTTACGATTTTTAAGTCTTCAATATCTTCACCTATAAGTTCTGCTACTCTGTTTGCAACGTATTTATGAGATGTTCCGTGAAATCCATATTTTCTTACCCCTAATTCTTCATATAGTTCATATGGAAGTGGATAGATATAAGCTTTTTTACTCATAGTTTGATGAAATGCTGTATCAAAAACTCCTGTCATTGTTACATTCGGCATAAGTTCTTTACAAGCTTTAATCCCTGTTATATTAGGCGGGTTGTGTAATGGAGCCAAATCAATACAATCCTCCATAGCTTCTATTACTTCTTCGTCTATTATAACCGAACTAGCGAATTTTTCTCCACCATGTACAACTCTGTGACCTACAACATCAATTTCTTCTAAAGACTTAATAGCTCCTACTTTTTTATCCACAAGTAAATTTAAAACCACCTTTATTGCATCTTTGTGATTATTGAGCTTGTCTTCAAGCTTAACTTCTTCTTTACCTTCTGCCTTATGTTTAACAACACCATCTAGTCCTATTCTTTCTGCTAACCCTTTCGCTAATACATCCTCATTTTCCATATTAATAAGTTGGTATTTCAACGATGAGCTTCCACAATTAATTACCAAAACGTTCATTTTATTACCTCCATTTTATTATAACTGACTTATATATATTAATATATATCTTAAAAAAAATCAACTTTTATAATTGTTGATATGTATATTTTATTATATACTATCACATGGAGGTGCTTATGAAAACTGTAGGAATTGTTTCTGAATTTAATCCTTTTCATATTGGACATAAATATTTGATTAATAAGGTTAAAGAAAAATTGAATCCAGATGTAATTGTTGTTATTATGAGTGGAAACTTTGTACAAAGAGGCGAACCTGCTATCGTTGATAAGTGGTCTCGTAGCAAATCAGCTTTATTAAATGGTTCAAATTTAGTGCTTGAACTCCCATTACCCTACGCTACTCAAAATGCAGATTTGTTTTCTAAAGGTTCCATTTCTATATTAAATAAATTAGAAATAGATTATCTATGTTTTGGTTCTGAAGACAACAATTTGGAAAACCTAATATCAGTTAGGGATTATGTTTATACAACAAATTTCAAAAAAAATCTTTCTGAATATCTTAACTTAGGTAATTCATATCCTAAGTCTTACAACTTAGCTCTAAGTAAAAAGTTTGATTCTAATGAAATATTAAAACCAAATAACATACTGGCCTTAGAATATTTAAAAAAATTAAAAGAATTAGATAGTAATATTATACCTTTTAGTATTAAAAGAGTTGGAGCTAGTTATAAATCTACTGAAATAAGAAATGATTATTCTAGTGCTACTGCAATAAGAAAAGCCATTTTTAAAGGTGAAATATTGAAAATCGAAAATTCCCTTCCTAAAGAATCTTACAATGAATTAGTAGATTACATAAACAAATATAATAAATACAACTCTTTAGAACTTTTTTTTGAAAGGATAAAACATTTAATAATACTAAAAGGGCCAAAGGATTTAAAGAAAATTTATGATGTAAGTGAAGGATTACATAATCGAATATATAACTTAATTGAAAAATCAGAGAATGTATCTGATTTAATTGCGAGTATATCAACTAAGCGTTATACATATTCTAAAATATCAAGAATTTTAACTAATATATTGTTATCCTTAACAGTAGATTTTTATAAAACTATAGATATCAATGATCTTACTTACTTAAAGGTATTAGCCAGCGATAAAGTAGGTTTTAAATTTTTAAAAGAAAAAAATTCTTTTGATTTTATAACTAAATATTCAGATTATAAAAAATTAAATAAAACTAAGACAGATAAACTTATTTTTGAAAAAACAAAAAAAGCCAGTGATATATACTTCAGCAGCTTAAAGGATAAAAATTATATGAATTTTGAATATCTTAATAATCCTTATATTAAAGATATAAAGGACTGAACCTTTATATCTTTTTTACTTCATCTCTGTTTTTAACTACAACTTCAAGCATTTCTTCCAAACTATCTTGTGTTCTCTCTAATAACTTATCACAATAGTTGTAGGTTCCACTTCTTATTTCTTGTGCTTTTTTCTTTGCTCTTTCTTCTATTTCAAAAGCTTTTTGTTCTGCTTTTTTTGTTAATTCGTGGTCATCGATAAGGTAGCTTTGCCTATCTTGTGCATCATTTAAAATTTTATTAGCTTCCGATTGTGTCTCTTCTAATATCCTTTGTCTTTCTTTTTTTATCCAAGCCGCCTGCTTTATTTCATCAGGCAAATTCAACCTTATATCGGTTATAATTTCTAAAACTTCTTCTTTGTTAATTATTGCCTTATTTGACATTGGAACTTTTGATGCTTCTTCAATAGTATCTTCTAATTGTTCTAACAAATTTAGAATTTCCAAATTTAATCCCCCTTATATTTTTTTTCTAGAGCTTTTTTTACATTTTCAGGTACTAAGCCATCTATATTCCCACCAAGTTGTGCAATTTCTTTTACTACACTAGAACTTAGAAAAGAATAGTTAGGCGATGCTAACATGAATAGTGTTTCTAATCCTTCATGAAGGAATTTGTTCATAGATGCCACTTTGATTTCATATTCATAATCAGAAACTGCTCTTAATCCTCTTATTACAACTTGAATATTATTATTTTTTGCATAATCAATAAGCATTCCACTTGCTATATCTACCTCTACATTCTCTATATTGTTAGTAACTTCTTCCACTAATTTATATCTATCTTCAACATCAAATGAGTGATTTTTAGAATGATTATCAAATACTACTACTTTCACTTTATTAAATTTTGCAGAACATCTTTTTATAATATCAAGGTGTCCGCAAGTTATCGGGTCAAAACTACCCGAATACATTACTTCCATAAATTACCCCTTTTTCATAAATTTTATAAATATATTGCCGTAATTTCTAACGTCTACTACATCTATATCTTGAACTTTAATTTCTGTATCCTTATCGTCTTCAAAAATAATAAGTGTATTATTGCTAATTATATTACTATTTATTAGATTTTTCAAAATATTGTTTATATCAATCTGTCCATATGGTGGATCAATATATATATAATCAACTAATTCACCTTCTCTAATTTTTTTTAGTGCTGTTTCATAATCATCTTTTATCAATATAGATCTATCTTCAAATTTACATTTTTCAATATTTTTATTTGTTAAATTTATGCTGTGTTTTGAATTATCAACAAAATAAACTTTTTTAGATCCTCTACTTATAAACTCTAATCCAATATTTCCTGTACCAGTAAACAAATCAACTACTATTGAATTTTGTTTTATTGGATGAATTATATTAAATATTGATTCTTTTATTCTATCTAAAGTTGGTCTTATTTCAGTGTTTTCAGGTGTTTCAAGCTTTAGTCCTCTTTTTATACCAGTTATAATTCTCACTTTTCCCTCCTAGCTTATTTTAATTCTATCTTTATAAATATCAATTGCCTCGTTTATTATTGTATCATATTTTTTATCATTACTATTACTTTTTTTTATAATTATATCTTTCATTTCTTTAGAAATATCAATGCTTTCTATATTAAATTTTAAAAATTCTTCAAGAACACCACTTTGTTTTGTGCCAAGAAATTCTCCTGGCCCTCTAAGTTTCAAATCTTCTTTAGCTATTTCAAAACCGTTATTTGTTTTCTCCAATATATTTAATCTTTTAATTGAATTTTCCTTATCAGAATCAGAAATCAAAAAACAATAGGATTGTTTCTCGCCTCTTCCTACTCTACCTCTAAGTTGATGCAATTGAGCTAAACCAAACCTTTCAGCATTAATAATAATCATAATTGTAGCATTTGGAATATCTACACCTACCTCTATTACAGTAGTAGATATTAATATCTTGCATTTCCCATCAGTAAATTTTTTGATAATCAAATCAGATTCCTGAGTACTCATTCTACCATGAAGTAGGCATATTTCTTCTTTTTTAAAGTTTGATTTAATAAAGTTATTAAATATTTTCTTAGCTGAATTTATATTTTCTAATTTATCCGACTCTTCAATAATCGGACTTACAATGTATGCTTGTTGCCCTGAATATACTTTTGATTTCAAAAAATTATAAACCTTGCCTTTATTCTTTTTATCTATAATATAAGTCTTAACTTTCTTTCTTCCCGGTGGATTTTTATCTATAGTAGAAACATCCAAGTCATTGTATATAATGAGAGCTAGAGTTCTTGGTATAGGAGTTGCACTCATTACTAAAATATGAGGGTGTTTTCCTTTGGTTGCCAAGCTTGCTCTTTGATCTACACCAAATCTATGTTGTTCATCTGTTATAATGTAAACTAGATTTCTGTAATTTATACTTTTTTGAATTAAAGAATGCGTCCCTATTACTATTGATGTTTCTCCACTTTGTAACGTATTTAATATTTCTTTTTTCTTTTTCTCGTTTAAACTACTGTATAATACATCAACTTTAATACCTAGGTACCCAAATAGTTCATTGAATTTATTAAAATGCTGTTTTGCTAAAACTTCAGTAGGAACCATTAGTGCTCCTTGATAACCTTGTAAGCTAACATTTATTAATGTTAGAAAAGCAATAATAGTTTTTCCAGAACCTACATCTCCCTGAAGTAACCTGTTCATAGAAGTTTCTTTTTTCATATCATCTGTTATTTCTTTAAAAACTTTTTGTTGATATTCTGTTAATTTAAAGGGCAGTCTTTTAATTATATTTCTTATATCATTTTTTAAGTTTAATCCTTTACTTTTATTACTCTTAATAATTTTTTTCTTCTTTTCAAAGGCTATCTGCATTAATATTAATTTTTCAATTTCTATGTAGTCTATACTTTTTTTTAAAACTTTGAACTCTTTAGGATAGTGAATATTTTTTAAAGCTTCCATTCTTGAAATAAGTCCGTATTTCTTTAATAATTCGGGAGGAATAATTTCTTTAACTTCTTTAAAGTATAAGTTAAAAGTTCTTTTAACTATTTTTATAATAAAATTATTCGTCAAACCCTTTGTAAGAGAATACTTAGGATAAATATTTCCTAAATTATCTCCTAATTTTAAACTAAACTCTGGATTAACAATATTTAATATACCTATATTTTTTTTTATAATTCCATAAAAATAATATGTTTTCCCTTTTTTAATTTTATTTTTTAAATATTTTTGGTTAAACCATTTTATCTCTATTTCTCTTGTAGAATCTTGACCTTTTGTCGTTAGAATTGTCATTTTTTTTCTGGTTCTTATTATTTTTAGTTCTTTTGTTATTTTAACTTTTATAAGGTTCTTTTCATTTAATTTTATATCTGATAATAGTTTAGGATATCTTCTATCTTCATAATCATAGGGTATATAATAAAATAGGTCTCTAATAGTAATAATACCTAAGTTGTTAAGATATTTTTCATATTTAGGACCTATTCCATTTATTATACTAACTTTTTGATTTAGGATATTTTTCAAAAAACCACCACTTTATTCAACTGATATTATGTAATAATATAAGGGTTGTCCTCCCTTTATTAACTCAATATCACAGTCTGGAGCTAACTCAACTAAGGCTTCTTTTATTTCTTCTGCCTTTTCTTTTGACACATCTTCCCCGTAAAAGAGTGTAATAAGATAGCTTTCTTCGTCTACCATAGCTTTTGCTAGTCCAAGAATTACATCTTCCATTTTTTCTCCATGTGATACTATTTTCCCATCAAAGATTCCTATTATATCATCTTTTTTTATATCTTTAGTATCTACTTCAGTATCTCTAACAGCATAAGTCACCTGTCCTGTTTTTACTTCTTTCATTGCTTCTATCATATTTTTTTTGTTTGTTTCTGGATCTTCTTCTTCTTCAAAGGCTAACATTGCAGTTACCCCTTGAGGTATTGTTTTGGTAGGTATTACATGGATTTTTCGCTCTGATAGCTCAGCAGCTTGATTAGCAGCTAAAATAATATTACTATTATTTGGCAATATAAATACATGTTCTCCATTAACCTTTTTTATTGATGTGATTATATCCTGGGTACTTGGATTCATAGTCTGTCCACCAGATATAAACTCGTCTACCATAAGGTCTTTAAATAATTCTTTAACTCCATCGCCCATTCCTATTGATATAAAACTGTATTTTTTATATTCTTTTTTCTTATTTTTGTTTTTAGCCCTAAATTGTTCTTTCATATTTTCAATTTTAATATTAGTCAATTCACCATGCCTTGATGCCATATCTAATATGTGACCTGGATTATTTGTATGTATATGTGTTTTTAAAATATCATCATTTTTTATACATACAATAGAATCACCAATATCTTGTATTTGTCTTAAGAATTCTCCTCTAGTAACAGCAGTTTTTAACACAATAAATTCAGTACAGTATGCATAAACTATTTCATCTTCGCTGGTAATACTTTCTATTTCATCATCTGTATCCTTTATTTCTTGTTTTGAAGGCAATTCTGTAGTTAATTTTTCTCCCTTTAAATACAATAGAGCGCCTTCTATTAATAAAACATACCCTTTTCCCCCAGCATCAACTACTCCAGATTTTTTTAATACATCCAACATTTCAGGCGTTCTTTCTAAAGTGTTTTTAGCCTGTTCTAATACTATCTCTAAAAATTCTACTACATCTTCTGTATTATCACATATCTCAAGGGCTTTTTCAGCTGATTCTCTAGCTACAGTTAATATAGTTCCCTCGATAGGTTTCATCACGGCTTTGTAGGCTGTGACAGATGCCTTCTCCATAGCTTTGGCAATGTTTTTAGTGTCTAGTGTGTCTACGCCTTTAAATCCTTCAGAAAAGCCTCTTAGGAGTTGGGAAAGAATGACTCCGGAATTACCTCTCGCTCCCATTAAGGCTCCATTTGCAGCAGCCTTAAAAATCTTGTAAAAGCTTTCTTCATTACTTTCTAATAATTCCTTCAATGCCGACTGCATTGTTAGGTTCATATTAGTTCCTGTATCTCCGTCTGGTACTGGAAATACATTTAAAGAATCTACGATATGTTTATTATTTTCTAAATTAGTTGCTAAGTTACTGTATATATCTTTTATTTCACTTATTTCAATATTCTTCATGACTACCTCCTTTATTGAACTCTTACTCCCTGTACATGCACATTAACACTATTCACTTCTAATTGAGAATATTTTTCTATTGTATATTTAACTTTAGATATAATATTCTCAGCAACAGTTGAAATTTTTATTCCATATTGTAATACAACATACAAATCAATAATAAGTTTATTATCTTTAGTTGTAACCTTAACACCTTTTGTTATGTTTTCTTTTTTTAGCAACTCAAAAAATCCATCTGTAGCACTTTTTGATGACATTCCAACTATACCATAGCACTCCATAGCTGATATTCCAGATAAAGAAGCTATAACTTGATCATCAATATTTATATTTCCATGTTTATTATTAATCTTAATAGACATAATATCCCTCCGTTTATTTTCTTTCAAATTTTATTATACTAATTAAAAATTATTATTGCAATAAATTATTTTTAGTGTTAAAATATTATAGTTGATTTTAGAAATTATATTAATTATTTTTAGAGCTTAGTAGGAGGTGTAAAAATGGCTAACTATTGCGAGGTATGCGGCAAAGGCAAGATGTCTGGAAATCACATTACTCATGCCGATAGAAAAATTAAAAGAAAATGGAAACCTAATATCAGAAAAGTTAAAGTAATGGAAAATGGTTCTCCGAAGAGAAAGTATGTATGTACAAGATGTTTACGTTCTAATAACGTAGAGAGAGCTCTATAATATTAAATATAAATGCGGAGTTGTATCCGCATTTTTTATTTTTTGTTTAGAATTTTTATTAATTGTTTAGATCTGGAATTAAATCCAGATCTTTTAATTTAGAAATCAGCATTATTTGGTGTTCTTGGGAAAGATATGACATCTCTTATATTTGTTAATCCAGTCATATACATAATTAACCTTTCAAATCCTAATCCAAAACCTGAATGAGGTACACATCCAAATTTCCTTAAATCAAGATACCATTCTAACTCCTCTTTAGGAATTCCCATATCTTTCATCCTAGTTAAAAGTTTCTCGTAACTATCTTCTCTTTGACTTCCACCTATTAATTCACCTACTCCAGGAACAAGTAAATCAACGGCAGAAACTGTTTTATTATCTTCGTTTAACTTCATATAAAATGCTTTTATTTCCTTAGGATAATCTATTACAAATACAGGCTTATTATAAATCTCCTCTGTTATATATCTTTCGTGTTCTGTTTGGAGGTCTATTCCCCACTCAACTTTAAATTCAAAATCTTTTTTAGATTCTTTTAATAATTCTATTGCTTTAGTATATGTTATTCTTTTAAAATCTGAATTTCTTACATTATTTAATCTTTCAATTAATTTTTTATCTATAAATTTATTAAAAAATTCTATTTCTTCTATATTATTCTCCATAACATAATTAATTATATATTTTATCATTTCTTCTGCTGTATCCATATCATCATTTATATCAGCAAAAGCCATTTCAGGTTCTATCATCCAAAATTCAGATGCATGTCTTTTTGTATTCGAATTTTCAGCTCTAAAAGTAGGTCCAAAAGTATATACATTTTTAAAGGCAAGTGCATATGCCTCTGCTTCTAATTGACCACTTACTGATAAATTTGTTTTCTTTCCAAAAAAATCATTAGCAAAATCAACATCTTTATTATTTGATACCATATCTTCAATATTAAAGGTCGTAACATTAAACATCTCACCTGCACCTTCAGCATCATTGGAAGTTATTATTGGACTATTCAAATAAACGAAATCTTTTTCTTGAAAAAACTTATGAATAGCAAAGGCTGTTGTTGACCTAACTCTAAAAGCTGCAGAGAATGTATTAGTTCTCGGTCTAAGATGAGCTATTTTTCTTAAGTATTCAAATGTATGTCTTTTTTTCTGAAGAGGATAATCTTCTGAAGTTTCTGCTATCACCTCTATCTCTTTACTTTGAATTTCAAAGTCTTGCTTAGCATTCGGTGTTTTTACAAGCTCTCCTACTATTTTTAAACCAGTACCTGTTGTACACTTTCTAATTTCTTCGTTATTTATTAAATTTTCATCAAATATTACCTGTATATTATCAAAAAAAGTTCCATCATTTACTTCAATAAAACCTATACTCTTTGAAGTTCTTATCGTTCTGACCCATCCCTTTATATTCAATTCTTGACCATAGTAAAGTTCAGGTTTTTTAAAAATATTTTTTATGTTAGTTACTTCCATATTAGTCCTCCATGTTTTTTGTTATTATTATTAAAGCCCTGCCTTTTTTGATTGATATTAGACATTGCCTTTTTTTTATTAAATTACTTATACATAGTGTTGAGCCTCTATTTATTTTTTCATCTTTTAATTTATATTTGGTTCCTTGTAAACTTTTAATTTCTATACTTTTGGTTATTGGAACTATAGATAAAATATAATCAATCTTATTTTCTAAAATTATCTCTTTTTCATTTAGCAAAAAAACTTCTGTATTATTATCAATAATTTTTATATCCAGGTTGTTATACTTTTCCATAAGAAAAACATTTCCTATTGTATGGTCTAGCCTATTACCTAATGCGTTTAATATTTTTACGGATTTATATTCTTTTTTTAAAACATAATCTAAAGATAATTCTAGATCTGTTTTATCTTTTTCTTTAGGATACTTCAATATTTCCGTGTCTAATTTTCCAAGAATATTTTCATCTATTGAGTCAAAATCACCTATTAATAGATCTAGTTTAAAATCATATTCATAAGCCATCTCAGCACCCTTATCAGCGCCTATTATAAAATCAGCATTTTCGACATATTTATATATAACATCTTTATCTACCAATTCTCCACCTGCTATAATTAATACATATTTATCCATTAACTGACTCCATTAATTTTTTATAATTATCTTTTATATTTCCATTTTTAAAAACAGCTGAGCCTGATACATAAATATCTATATCGTATTTATTTAATTTCCCAATATTTTTTTTATTGATACCTCCATCTATTTCTAACAATATATCCTTAGAAGATTTATGAATTAATTTAGCAGCTTCTTCTATTTTCTTATTCATATTTTCAATATACTTCTGTCCACCAAATCCAGGATTAACTGTCATAATAAGGATTAAATCCAAATCTTCTATTATATTTTCTATGCTACTTATTGGCGTAGCAGGATTAAGAGATATTCCAGCTAATTTATTATTATTTTTAATCTGTTGAATCAACCTATGTAAATGAGGCGAAGCTTCCTGATGAACCGTGATTATATCAGCTCCTGCTTTTGAAAATTCATCAATATATTTTTCTGGATTTTCAATCATAAGATGTACATCAAACATCATATCAGTTTGTTTTCTTAAAGATTTTATGTACGGTGGTCCAAATGTAATGTTTGGAACAAAATGACCATCCATAACATCTATATGTAAATACTTACATCCTAACTCTTCTATATCTTTAATTTGATCGCATATGTTTGACAAATCTGAAGATAAAATTGATGGGGCTACATATTTCATTTGCTTCCCTCCTTTTTTATTTCACTTAGTATTTTTATATAATTTTTATACCTTAAATCGCTTATTTCTCCTTCATCTAATCCTTTTATTATTTCACAACCAGGTTCTTTATCGTGCAAACAATCATTGAATTTACAATAATAATCATTAAACTCATTATAGTAATCTTTAAGATTATATTTATCTATACCTTCTAAGTTTAAGTTGGAAAATCCTGCTGTATCTACTACCCAACTATTTTTGGAAATCTCTATCATTTCTACGTGTCGAGTTGTGTGTTTTCCTCGTTTTAGTTTTTGACTGATCTCTCCAGTTTTAAGATTAAGCCCAGGTTTTACAACATTTAGCAGGCTAGATTTTCCTGTACCCGAGGGTCCTGCAAATACAGTTGTTTTATTATTTAAAACATTTTTTAATTTAACAATGGTATCGTCTTTTTCTTTGGAGGTTAAAATAACTTTAAACCCGGATTTTTTATAATTATTATATATATCTAAGGATTTTTCCTCATCTAAGTCAATTTTATTTATACAAATTATCGGTTCTATTTTTTCTTTCAAAGAGTTTATTATAAATTTATCTAATAATATGAAGTTTGGATTAGGATCCCTTACAGAAAAAACTACTATACTTTGATCTATATTAGAAACCGGTGGCCTTATCAAATAGTTTTTTCTTTTGTGAATATTTTCAATATATCCTAGATTATCTTCGTTTTTAGGTACTCTAAAATCCGCTATATCGCCAACAAGGGGTTTTATTTTATCTTTTCTAAAACTACCTCTTGCACGACATTCAATAACTCTACTTTTACTGTAAATATAGTAAAATCCCCCTAATATTTTTATAATTTTACCTTTTTCAATATTATTCTCCAAAATTTATTTCCCTACTTTCAGCCAATTGGCTATCTATAAATATTTCAAATTTTTGAAGTCCAAATCCCGTAACAGGTATTGATATGGACTCTTCGTCTGAAGTATGATTACCTGAATAAACAGTTTCTCTACTATCATCTTTTACTCTCTCCACTAAAACAGATATCATCTCTCTACCATCTGGAAGTTCAACTATAAGCACCTTTTCATCTAGCTGTCCCTCTACTCCAGAATCCGTTGTATTATCAACATTTTCATTAATTTGTTCTTCTTCTGGTCCTGTGCTAACAATTATATCTATTGTAGTTCCAACTTCAACTTCTGTCCCCGCAGGATAACTTTGATAGTAAACCACACCGACTTCATATTCATCATTGGGGCTTTCTGAAACAGTTCCTACTTTAAATCCTCTTGAATTGATAGTTCTTTCTGATTCTTCCCGATTCAACCCTATTAAATTTGGCATAAGCAAATATTCTACTTCCGGTCCTTTACTAATTACATACGAAACTTCCGTACCTTCAGAAACTTTTTCACCTACCAATGGATCCTGCTCTATTACTAATCCCCAAGGTATTTCTTCGCTAAATTCATAATTTATTTCGCCTTCTTTTAATCCAGCTTCTCTCAATAATATTGTAGCCTTGTTTGAATGTTCATTTTCTATTCCAGGAACATCTACCAGTTTTTCACCTAAACTAATTATAACTTTTATTGGAAATTTTGTTTTCACCTTTGATTCCGCTTTAATATTTTGGGTTATAACTTTACCTTCATCGTAATTTGGATTATGAACTCTATCTTCAATTTCAAATTCCAACCCTAATTCATTTATTTGTTTTTCAGCCATTTCTTCGTCTAATCCAACAATATCGGGCATAATTACTTCTTCAGTTATTAGATAGCCCTTTATATAGTTGATAGCAAAAATTGTTAGGGTTGCAGTTATAGCCAAAGCTAATATTATTGCCAAAATTGTCATTTTTAATTTTTTAGTGTTCTTTGGTTCTTCTTCATTAACAGTTTGTACTTTTTGCTTTCTTTTTTCTTTTACATCACTATCTTCAACATCAGATTCAAAAAACTTTCTTAAAGCTTCTTCTTTTTCTATATCATCTTTTGTTGGTATATAAGACATCTTTGTATCCTTATCAAATACATTTTTTAAATCCTCTATCATTTCATCTATGTTATGATATCTTAATCTTTGACTTTTATTAGTTGACTTTAGAATTATTTCTTCAAGTTTTTTAGGTATTTTTTCATTATATTTAGATGGTTTCGAAATATTTTCATTGACGTGTTTTAAAGCTACTGATATTGGTGTCTCTCCATCAAATGGAACTCTACCTGTTACCATTTCAAATAAAACAACCCCCAATGAATATATATCAGTTCTATTATCTACATATCCTCCCCTTGCTTGTTCTGGGGAAAAATAATGAACTGAACCTATAGATTTATCAGAATTAGTTATAGTTTTTTCAGAAATAGCTCTTGCAATACCAAAATCACCAACCTTTGCAAGTTTATCCTCCGTGATTAGAATATTCTGAGGTTTAATATCCCTATGAATTATCTTATTGGCATGTGCATGTCTTAAAGCTTCTGCTATCTGACCTGCAATATTTATAGATTCTTTTATATCTAAAGGTTTATTGTTTTGTATATATTCCTTAAGAGTTGTTCCTTCTACGTATTCCATAACAATATAGTGAGTATCATCATCTATTCCTGTATCATATATATTGACTATATTATTGTGATTTAATTTTGCTGCAGCTTGTGATTCATCTTTAAATTTACTAATAAACTCATCATCTTCAACAAATTCACTTCTTAAAACTTTAATAGCAACAAATCTGTTTAAAACTCTACATCTAGCTTTGTAGACTTCAGCCATTCCACCTCCACCTATTTTTTGAACTATTTCATATCTATTATTAAGAACTTTCTTATTCATTTTCCACCTCATCTTCCACTATAAGCATAATTATTGTAGTATTGTCACTTCCGCCTCTTTTATTTACTTCTTTTATTAAAAAGTCTAAGGATTTTTTGTTTTTATCTAAAATTAATTCTTTAATCTCATTGTCTTTTATATGATTTGTTAACCCATCTGTGCATAAAAGTAATATATCTTTAATATTTAATTTAGCAAAAAATATATCGACATCTACTTTTTTATCAGGACCTAAAGCTCTAGTTATAATATTTTTCTTAGGATGGTTAAATGCTTCTTGTCTTGAGATTTCCTTATTTTTTATCATTTCTTCAACTAGAGAATGATCTTTTGTAATTTTTTTTATTTCATCTTTTATAGTGTTAATAATATAACACCTACTATCTCCTACATTCCCAACAAATATTTTTTTATTATCTTTGTTTATTATACAAATAGTAAGAGTAGTTCCCATACCATGATATTCTTTTATCTCAGTGGCTGTTGTAAAAATTTTATCGTTACATTCTTTAAAAGTTAATTTCAATAATTCTATTTCATCTATTTCATTTTCCCAAAGACTCTTCTTTTCTTTGGAAAAAATTTTTTTTATAGTTTCTGTGGCTATTTTGCTAGCTCTATCACCTGCATTATGACCTCCCATACCATCTGCGACGGATAACACAAGGAATTTATCATCTTCTATAATTGTATAACTATCTTCATTTTTTTCTCTTGCCTTACCTACATCAGAAATAAATTTTATTATCATATATTACCCCTATTTAAATTTTCTTCTTAGCTGACCACATGCTCCATCTATATCTCTACCAAGCTTTCTTCTTACAGTAGCATTAACTCCTTTTCCCTTTAAAAAGTTTTTAAATTCATTCATTTTCTTAGAATTAGGTGATTTTCCATCAAATTCTTTGATCGGGTTTAAAGATATAATATTTACTAAGCAATTCTGATCTCTTAATAGTTTAACTATCTCAAACTTATCCTCAATTCTATCATTATAGCCTTCTATTAATATATACTCATAGGTTATTCTTCTATTTGTCTTTTTTAAATAATAATCACAGGCAGATATAATATCTTCTATTTTATTATGCTTTGCTATAGGTATCATTTCTTCTCTGTATTTTTGAAAAGCTGAATGTAAAGATATGGCTAAATTATATGGTTCTTCTTTGTCAGCTAATTCATAAATTTTAGGTATTATGCCACAAGTAGATATAGTTATCTTTCTTTTGCTTAGATTTTTTCCTTTTTCATCAGCAATAATATCTAAAAAATCCATTAAATTATCAAAGTTTTCAAAAGGCTCCCCTGTACCCATTACAACTATACTATCGATGTTAGTATCTAAATCCCTTTCAATTGAATATAACTGTTCAATCATTTCTGAAGCTCTAAGATTTCTAGCTAGTCCATTTTTGGCAGAAGCACAAAACTTACAATCCATTCTACATCCAGCTTGAGATGATATACAAAGGCTATTTCCGTGCTTGTATTCCATATATACAGACTCAATTACATTCCCATCATCTAATTTAAACAGATATTTTTTAGTATTATCTTCTTTTGATTGAAGCATTTCCATTTTCTCTATGCCATCAAGTTTATATTTTTTTTCTATCTTATTAATCATATTCACATTTAAATTTTTAGCTTCCCTCAAATCAACAATTTTTTTACTATGTATCCATCTGAATAATTGTTCTCCTCTAAAGGCTTTTAGTCCTAAATCTTCACTTAATTCATTTTTTAATTTTTTTAAGGTTAATCCATTTATATATTTCATATTTCTCCAAATCTATTATATTATATCATACTTGTAATTTCTATCAAATTTTAGTTTTCTTGATTTTAGCAATAAAAAAACCATCTAAATTATTTATATGAGGCAAAATATTTAGATATCCTTTTTTATAATTATCATCTATTTCACAATACCTTTTGTCAATTGCTTCTAAAGTAAAATTTTTGTTTAGTTGTAAGAATTTATTTATTATGTCGATATTTTCTTCCTTAAATATTGAACAGGTAGAATAAATCATAGTTCCTTCAGATTTCAAGTATTTCCCCGCATTTTCAAGAATTTTTAGTTGTTTATCTCTTAGTCCCTTTAAGTTATCAAAGTCAGTTTTATATTTGATTTCTGGCTTTTTTCTTATTGTCCCTGAATTTGAGCAGGGCACATCTACTATACAATAATCGTAATAGTTTAGATTATTTTCATTAATTTTAGAAGCATCTTCAACCTTTGTTATTACATTTTTTATTTTTAATCTTTTTATTTGATTTTCTATAGTATTTACTTTGTTGAGGTAAATATCTCTACAATCTACTATTCCAGTATTATTCATTAGTTCTGCTAAATGAAGTCCCTTACCTCCTGGAGCACTACATAAATCTAAAACTTTTGAATTTAGTTTAGGATTCAGTATTTCTGATGAAATCATAGAACTTTCACCTTGAACAGAAAACAGTCCTTGGTCATATAGGCTTTTAATGGATAAAAAATCTGAATTCAATATTTTTATTCCAAATTTTGAAAATTCAGTTCTTTTAGACTTCACACCGTTTTCATCTAATTTTTTCATAAGCTCTTCTCTATTTATCAGAGTGGAATTTGTTCTTACAGTAAAACTTGGTCTTTGATTTAATGATATCAAAATATTCTTTACTTTTTCATCATCAAATTCTTTTTTTAATTTATTTATAAATGGCAAGGGATAGGAGTACTTTATTGATAAATATTTTTCTTTTTCTAACTTTTCAATATTATTGTTAAGTTCATCTCTTCTTCTTAAGTAGCTTCTTAATATTCCATTAACAAACTTATATAAATGCTTATTTTTTTCTTTTTTTGCTTCTTCTACACTTTCAAAAACAACGACTTTAGGATTAATATTGTCGAGAAATTCTATTTGATATATTCCAATTCTTAGGTTTTCTAAAATTTTTTTTGAGATTTTAGAAAATTTAGTTTTTGAAAGTTTTTTTATAATCCAATCAAGATAAATTTTATTTTCTAAAACCCCATTTACCGTAAGATTTAATAAGTTTCTGTCTTTTGTGTTTGACATTCTATTCATATATTCTTCAATCAAAATATTTGAGTAGGCTTTTTTATTATTTACTTTGTATAAAATATCTATTGAATATTTCCTATATTTATAATTCATATATACCTACTACCTTCTTCTGCTTGAAAGAGCTAGTAATCTAATTAATTGTGATATTGCAACCAAAGTTGCAGCTACATATGTAAAAGCAGCCGCTCTCAACATTTTTTTAGCACCTCTCATTTCTTCATTTGTTAACATATTAAAACCTTCAAGGTTAATAAGTGCTCTTCTACTTGCATTAAATTCTACCGGAAGAGTAACTATTTGAAATAGTACAATTCCTGCAAATAATACTACTCCTACTTGAACAAGGCTAGGAATACTTAAAAACAAACCGAGCATAACAAAAATCCAAACTGATTTTGATCCAAAATTTGCAACAGGTACCAGTGCATCCCTTATTGTGATAGGAAAATAATTATTTGCATGTTGAATAGCGTGACCAACTTCATGCGCTGCAATACTACAAGATGCTATAGATGTTCCACTGTAAACATCCTTTGATAACCTTATAACATTAGATCTAGGATCATAGTGATCACTAAGCTTCCCTTTTGTTTGTTCTATTTTTACATCATCAAGTTTGTTTTCCTGCAAAATTGCTTTTGAAACATCATACCCAGTAAAACCTTTTTGACTATATTTTTTTGCATATTTTTGATATGTACTTTTGATTTTAAATTGTGCTATTGCAGATATTATTAGCGCCGGTATCAAAATCAAAAATGTTGAATCATAAAAAAACATAATTAACACCTCACTTTAAAATTACATTCACTTTAATATTATTTCCTAACAAATAATCTTTGACTGACATTTTTCTCTTTCCAGGAATTTGCAATTCATTTATTAATAAAATACCATTCCCGGTTTGAACTTCTATTCCTGAATCTGAAATACCCACTATTTCACCTATTGTACCACCTTTATTTTTGCTGATATACTTTGATTTAGTTATCTTAAACTTACAACCTTCATAGTAAGTGTAAGAACCCGGCCATGGATACAAGCCTCTAATTTTATTGTGTATGTTTTCAGCAGTATTCTCCCAATTAATCAAACCTGTTTTTTTATTTAACATAGGAGCATAAGACGCTACAGCCTCATTCTGTTTTTTAGGTAGAATTTTTTGAGCTTCTATCCCTTCAATAGTTTCTATAAGCAATTCTCCTCCAATATCTTTTAAAATATCGTGAAGTTCACCAGCATTCATTTTGTTGTTAATATTAACTTTTTTAGTTTTTAAAATGTCTCCTGTATCCAAACCTTCCTCCATTATCATCGTAGTTACACCTGTTACTTTTTCGCCCTTTATTATTGCCCAATTAATAGGTGCAGCTCCTCTGTATTTTGGTAGTAAGGAGGCATGTAAATTTATGCAAGATTTTTTTGGGTGTTTCAGTATTTCTTTATGCAAAATTTGACCGTAAGCCACTACTACAATATAGTCTGCTTCAATATCTTTAATAAAGTCTATACTTTTTAAGTTATTAATGTTTTTAGGTTGAAATAAATCTATTTTATTTTCTTCTGCTAATACTTTAATTGGACTCTTGGTTGTTTTTCTCCCTCTGCCACTTTTTCTATCTGGTTGAGTTATTACGAGGGAAATATCTATATTTTTATTTTCTATTAGTTTTTCTAATGTGGGAACTGCAAATTCAGGAGTACCCATAAAAATAATATTCATATTAACTTTTTACAACTCCTTCTTCTAACGAACTTTCTCTTGTCATTTTGTCTATAAATAAAATACCATCTAAGTGATCAACTTCATGGGAAATTACAACTGAAAATAGTCCTTCTGTTTTTATAGTATGTAATTTTCCTTTCAAATCAAAATACTGTACTTTTAATTTCTCAGGTCTTTTAACATTTCCATTTTTATTTGGAACACTTAAACACCCTTCAGTTATTATCTGTTCTCCATCTTTCTCTAATATTTTAGGGTTTACTAAAACTAAAGGTCCCTCACCTATATCTACAACTATTAATCTTTTTAGTATTCCAACTTGTGGAGCCGCTAATCCTATGCCATCATTTTCTACCATTGTTTCTATCATATCATCTGCTAATATTTTTATTCTTTCATTTATATTTTTTATGCTTCTACTTTTTTTTCTTAGAATCTGATCTCCTTCAATTCTTATGTTTCTAAGTGCCATATTTACCTCCTATGATATTGTATTTGGATCAATTTCAATTGATATACTTATGTTTTTATAACTTTTATTAAAATACAACTTTCTTAAAACATTTTTGATTTTATCAATTGTGTCACTTCTAGCTTTTATTATAGTGTCTATTTGATACTCATTGTTTATTTTATATATACCTTTTGGAACTGGTTCATATACTTTTATATATCCATTTTCTATTAGATTTTTTAAATTTTCAAGTAATTTTCTATATTTCAAATTATTAAATTTTTTTAATGGAATTTCATCTTTTGATTTAGTGTTGATATAAAGTATTTTGATATATGGTGGATATTTAAACTCTTTTCTTAACATTATTTCTTGCTTAAAAAATTCGTAGTAATTGTTTTCTATGGCATAATTAATACTGTAATGATCAGGTTCATATGTTTGCAATATTACTTTCCCTAACTTACTTCCTCTTCCAGCTCTCCCACTTACTTGTGTAATTAGCTGAAAAGATTTCTCACTTGCAGTATAAAAAGGTAAGTTTATTGTTATATCAGCTGAAATAATTCCAACCAATGTTACATTGGGAAAGTGTATGCCTTTAGCAAGCATCTGAGTTCCGATCAAGATATCTGTATCCCCATTTGATAAGTTCTTGTAGATTTTTTCCTGAGCACCTTTTTTTGATACTGTGTCAAAATCCATTCTATCAATTTTTTTACCTGGGAATATTTTTTTGGTAACTTTCTCTATACGCTGCGTCCCTACGCCAAAAGTTTTAAAATATTTACTATTACATTTTGGACACTTATTGCTAACATTTTTTGTAGATCCACAATAATGGCAAATTAATTTATTATTACTGGAATGATACGTCATAGAAACATCGCATCTGTCGCATTTTACTACATAACCGCAGTTTCTGCAAGATACAAAAGATGAGTATCCTCTTTTGTTTAAAAATAATATAACCTGCTCATTTTTATCTAAAGTTTCCTTTATTTTTTTATATAGTTTTCTACTAAAAATATTTTTATTTCCCTCATCTAATTCTTGCTTCATATCCACAACAATTGTTTCGGGCAATTTTACATCATTAATTCTTTTCTTTATTTCAATTAAATTATATTTTCCCTTTTTGGCCTTATAATATGTCCTAATAGAAGGTGTTGCAGAACCTAAAATTAACTTACATCCAGTTATTTTAGATAATTTTTCTGCTACATCTATCGTCTTATATTTCGGTGTTATGGATGAATTATATGAATCATCATGCTCTTCATCTATAATAATAGCTCCTAGTTCTCGAACCGGAGTAAATAAAGCGGATCTTGCACCTATTATTATATCCTTGTATCCTTTATTTATTTTATCCCACTCTTCATATCTTTTCTTGCTATTCATTCTACTGTGTATTACTGCTATACGATTACCAAACCGGTTAACAAATCTACTAATCATATGGTTAGTTAAAGATATTTCAGGAAATAACATAATTATTTTTTTGTTAACTTTAGTTAAGTCTTCAATAATCTTCATATATATCTCTGTTTTTCCACTACCTGTTACACCATGTATCAAATTGTACTGATTGCAATCTTTATTTATTGTTTCAAGAGCTTTTTTTTGTTCAATATTTAAATTAATACTGCTTTCTTTAATTTTATCTCTAGTTTCTAAAATTTCTATATTTTTTTTCTCAATTATTTCCACAATTTTTTTATCTTCTAAAGATTTTAAAGAAGATAGACTACTATTTGTATCCTTAATTAGCGTATGCTTTTCAGCTGCTTTTTTATTCATTAAGTATTCTATTATATCCCTTTGTTTATAAGCATTTGACCTTATTTTATAGTTATCTATACTATTCTTTATATCTTTAATTCTAACAAACATAATTTCTTTATGAGACTTATCTGCTATATTTATATTAACTATTCCCTCTTCTTGCAATATATATATATCGTTTAAAAAATCTAAAGATTTAAATTTTCTAAATAGCCATTTAAAAGAAACAGGCTCATCCATAGATTTGAGAATAGCATATAACCTAATGTCACCTGTATATTTTTTGTTTTTTAACTCTACATAGTATCTAATATCCCTAGAATTGCTTGGAGGTAAAAACAACTTTGCTGCATCTATATATCTACATACATACTCTTCTCTAATCCAATCTATAAGAATCAAAATTTCATCTGTTATTACTGGTATATCATCAATAATACTTTTGATATATTTTATTTTTTTATCTGATATATCAGTTTTTTCAATCTTTGATACTATTGTGCCTTCTAATTGTTGATTGTTGAAATCAACAATTACTCTCATCCCAGGCATAATATAATCTTCCATATTTATGGGAACCTTATAGGTAAATTTTCTATCAATATTCCTACTTGTTTTATTAATAATCAACTGACAATACATATAAACACTTCCAAACAAATTTAAAGCTTGATTTCAATCAAGCTTTAAAGGGTTATTCTTTACTATATACTATTCTTCCTTCGTTAAATTCTTGTATCGCTATATTTATTGATTTTTTATCTTCTGTATCCACCATTATATCATCTCCAGCTACAATTTCTCTAGCTCTTTTAGATATTATAGTAACCAACATATATCTACTCTCTACCTTTTCTAATAATTCATCAATTGAAGGTTCTATCATTTTATTCCTCCTTAAGTTTTTCTATTATATCTCTTTTTCTAATAGCTTTATGTTTTTCAGCTATTAAAATACTATCTACAACTTTTACTGCATCTTCCAAATCATCATTAATTATAACATAATCATACTTAAATGCATAGTTTAACTCATGATATGCACATTCCATTCTTTTTAATATTACTTCCCTACTATCCGTTCCTCTTGAAGTAATTCTATTTCTCAATTCTTTCATTGATGGAGGCATAATAAATATAAAAATTCCTTTAGAATAACTTTCTTTTATTTGCAATGCTCCTTGTATATCGATTTCAAGAATTAAATCCTTACCATTCTCTATTTCTTCTATTACTTTTGATTTTGGTGTACCATAATAATTTCCATAAACTTTTGCATATTCTAAAAAATCTTTTTGATTTATTTTTTCTTCAAATTCTTTTACAGAATAAAAATAATAATTTTTTCCTTCAACCTCATTTTTCCTTGGATCTCGTGTTGTTGCTGAGACTGATATGGATAAATCTTTCTTGCGCTTTACAAGTTCTTTACATATAGTTCCTTTTCCTGCCCCGGATGGTCCTGAAACAACAATTACAAGTCCTTTTTTCTTCATTTGTTAACCCTATCGATGTCATTTTTATTGTCAAATCTTTGAGATATAGTTTCAGATTGAATTGCTGATAAAACTACATGATTACTATCCATAATTACTACCGCTCTAGTTTTTCTGCCGTAAGTAGCATCTACTAATTTTCCTTCTTCTCGTGCATCATTAATTAATCTTTTAATTGGTGCAGATTCGGGGCTAACTACAGCAATTACTCTATTCAATGCTACAATATTTCCAAAACCTATGTTTATCATCGACATATAATTTCTCCTTATTCTATATTTTGAGCTTGCTCTCTAATTTTTTCTATTAAGTTCTTAATTTCTATAATATTTTTAGTTATATCTAAATCCTGAGTTTTTGATCCAATTGTGTTAATTTCTCTGTTTGCTTCTTGCAAAATAAAATCTAATTTACGTCCTACTGTTCCGCCTTTATTTAGTGTCTGTTTTAACTGCTTGATATGACTTTCTAATCTAATAATTTCTTCATTTATATCTACTTTATCTGCATAAATAGCTATTTCATTGTATAATCTATTCTCATCAATATTATATTCATCATCCAATATTTCTTTAATTCGTTTTTCTAATTTTTTCTTATATTCCTGAACTACATTTTCTGAACCAGATGTGATTTCTAATAATACTTCTGTTATTTTTTCGATATTATTAATCATATCCTGAGATAATTCTCTACCTTCCAAAAGCCTCATTGTGTTTAGATTTTTTAATCCTTCATTCAATGCTTTTGATAAACACTCCCAAGTTTTTTTCTCGTCAATATCTTCATTTTTAATTTCAATTATTTCATTGAAATTAATATAATCTTTTAAATCTAATTCTTCGTCTTTTTTCAATACTTTAGAAAGTTCATTTACAGCAGATTTATATTTTAAAGCTAAATCCACATTCGGTCTAACTTCAATATCCGTACCTTCTATTACTTCCATATTAACAGCAACATCGACTCTTCCTCTATTTATATAAACTTTAATTTGTTTTCTTATTTTTTCTTCCAAAAACCTTATATGTCTTGGCATTCTAATATGTATATCATTATATCTATTATTAACAGTTTTTAATTCTAAAATGAATTTATATCTTTTGTTGCTACTTTCTCCTTTACCAAATCCCGTCATGCTTACAATATCGCCCATATGTCCTCCTTATTTTCTTGTTAATATATAATATCATTATATTATTCAATTATCAATTGTTTGGAAAAGGTTTTTTACTTTATTTTCTTAATTAATAGTGTTATACTGTATTTCACCAATAATTATAAACAAGGAGGTAATATGGCTTTAGATGGTTTTGTATTAGGAAGCATTCTATATGAACTTAAGAAAAAAATTCTGAATGGTAAAGTAAATAAAATATATCAACCTGAAACTGATGAACTTGTTTTTAATATTAGAAACAAGGGCCAAAATTATTTGCTGCTTGTATCCGTTAATAATAACTATCCTCGAATAAATCTAACAGATAACAACAAAAAAAATCCTTATGAGCCTTATAACTTTTGTATGCTTTTAAGAAAGTATCTTACTAGTAGTATTATAAAAGAAATAAGACAAATCAATAATGATAGGGTTTTAGAAATAGATTTTGAAGTATTTGATGAACTTAGAACAAAAAGTATAAAAACTTTAGTAGTTGAAATAATGGGCAAACATAGTAATGTGGTGTTGTTATCAGATAATAAGGTACTAGATTCTATATACAAAATAGGAGAAAATAAAGGTATTAATAGAGTTTTATACCCTGGTGTTGAGTATAAATATCCAGATGTGGGAAATGAGGTTAATCCTGGTACTATAAACTATAACTCCTTCAAAAAACTTTTCAAAAGTGAGAACGAAGGCAAAAAAGTTTATAATTTTTTTCTTCACAACTTTACAGGATTTGGTCCTCGATTATCCAGAGAAATGTGTCTTCGTAGTAAAATAGATGAAAATTCTAAAATAGGAGAAGTTGATGAAAATTTATTTGATAGACTTTATATCTCCTTTGAAAATTTATTGAAATCAAAGAAAAATAATAACTATAGTTGGAACATATATTCTAAAGATAAAGAATATATCGATTTTCACTGTTTTCCACTTGATATATATAAAGATTATACAACAGTTAATTTTACTTCTATAAGTAAATTAGTGGATGAATACTATTATTACAAAGATAGATATCAGAGAATGCAACAGCGTATCCATCATTTAAAAAAAATAGTAGATAAAAATATTACTAAGAATCAATCAAAATTACTAAAGTTAAAAAACGAATATGAGATATCAAAGGATAGGGATAAGTATAAAGTATATGGTGATTTAATTATAGCTTATATGTCTACTATTAAAAATTACAAAGATTCTGTGAAAGTTAAAAACTATTATGATGACAACAATATCATAGAAATACCTTTGGATGGAAGGTTATCCTTATCTAAAAATGCACAAAAGTACTATAAAAAATACGAAAAATTAAAAACTGCACAAGAAAAAATTAATAGACAAATAAAAATTACCAAACAAAAGCTTGACTATTTTTATAATTTACAATACATGATTAATAATTGCGACGACTTTGAAGCTGTAAGTGAAATAAAGGAAGAACTAGTCAATAGAGGTTATTTAAAAAGCAAAAGTACTAAAAGCAAAAAGCATATAAAGTCTAAACCTTATAAAGTGATTTCTAGAGATGGGTTTGAAATATATATAGGTAAAAACAACAATCAAAACGACTATATAACATTTAATTTAGCTTCAAAAGAAGACATCTGGATGCATACCAAAAATATACCCGGATCTCACGTTGTAATTATAACAAAGGGAAGAGAAATTCCAGATACTACCTTAGAAGAGGCAGCTTCTTATGCCGCTTACCACAGTAATGCCCGACAATCCTCTAAAGTACCTGTGAATTACACTTACAAAAAACATATAAAGAAACCAAATAATGCAGAACCCGGTTTCGTAATTTTTAAAAAATATTATACAATGTATATAAATCCACAAAAACCAAAAGAGAATAAATAACCTTCATTTATTCTCTTATTATTACCATATCCATATCATCTAGTTCTTCTAACATCACCGAAACTCTCTCGCTTTTCGATGTGGGCACATTTTTCCCAACAAAATCAGCTCTTATTGGCAATTCTCTATGACCTCTATCAACTAGTACTCCAAGTTCTACTTTTTTTGGTCTACCTCTATCTACAATAGCATCTAGGGCTGCTCTTACTGTCCTCCCCGTGTAAAGAACATCATCAATTATTATTACAATTTTATTTCTAACATCAAAATCAAAAGATCTTATATTTATATTTTCTTCCTTATTAATATCATCTCTATAGTTAGTTATATCTAATTCATAAATTGGAATCTTTATATCTTCTATTACCTCAATATTTTTTTGTATTCTATATGCTAATGGAATACCTCTCGTCTTAATTCCTATAAGTACAACATCTTCGACTCCTTTATTTTTTTCTATAATCTCATGAGATATTCTTTTTAAAGCTCTTCCTATTGCTTTTTCATCTAATATTATAGCTTTTGTTTTCATTTATTCCTCCTGTTTAAGGTATCTAAAATAGTTGAAAAATCTTCAGGTTCGTTTTCTGTAAACTCCATATACTCATTATTTTTAGGATGATTAAATCCCACTGTTTTAGCGTGAAGAAGTTGTCCTTCGATTTTAAATTCGTTTCTTTTTCTCCCATAAATATAATCTCCTACTATAGGATAACCTATATGAGACATATGAACTCTTATCTGATGTGTTCTGCCCGTTTCTAGATTGAGTTTTAAATATGTATAACCTTTGTATCTTTCAATGATTTCAAAATGTGTTATAGCTTTTTTTCCATTGTGTGATACAACTGCCATTTTTTTTCTATTTTTAGGATCCCTTCCTATCGGCAGAATGATTTTACCTTTATTGTTTGGTATAACTCCGTGAACCAAAGCTGTATACTCTCTTTTAGTTTTGTGTTTTTTTATTTCTTTGCTAAGTTCTAAGTGTGCTAAATTATTTTTAGCTATTAATAGTAAACCAGTAGTATCCTTATCTATTCTATGGACTATTCCAGGTCTTATAATTCCATTTATAGATGAGAGATTGTCTAGTTCATTAAGTAATCCATTTACTAAGGTCCCCTCTCTATTTCCTGGTGCTGGATGGACTACTAAACCTCGCTGTTTATTTACAACAGCTAAATATTCATCTTCAAATACTATATCTATATCAATATTTTCAGCTTTTATTTGAAGTTTTTTTGGTTCAGGAAAAAATATTTTTACTTCATCTCCATTTTTTAAAATATATTTTTTCTTTTGGTCTAGATCATTAACTTTAACATTATTTTCTTCAATTAATTTCTGTATATTTGATCTGGAATAACTCTTGTATTGATTTGAAATAAATTTATCTAATCTTATTTCTTTTTCTCCTATATATTTAAATTTATCAAATTTCATTTTTTAATCAACTCTTTCATATTTCTCAAAGAAAACTAAAATACATAATAGTATAGTAAATATAACTAAAAAAGAATCTGCAATATTAAATACTGGGAAATCATAATGTCCCCAGAAATTAATATCTATAAAATCTACTACAAAATTTAATCTTATTCTATCTATCAAATTACCTATTGTCCCCCCTACTATACCCCATAGGGAAAGCAAAGTTAACTTATTCAAGCTTTTATTTTTACTCATATATACGAATATACATAGCAAAATTACTATAGTGAATAATATCAAAGGAAACTGCTTATTTTGAAGTATCCCAAAAGCAGCTCCCCTATTTTCAACATACTTAAACTGTAGAAAATTTACTATAATCGGTATAGCTTCTTTGTCTTTCAAATTTAAAACTGCATAATATTTTGTTATCTGATCTACTATTACAATAAAAACTGCTAAAATAATATACATCTTTTGCTCCTTATATTTTATTGATTGTTTTAATAACAAGGTCTGCACTTTTTTTAGCAGCTTTTTTTTCGAATTCTTTATAATTAATTGTAGAAGATTCATCAGCATTGTCAGATATAGACCTAATAGCAATATATGGTACTTTATTTATATAACAAACTTGACCTATAGAACCACTCTCCATATCCACACACAATGCATTAAATTCCTTTTCTAAGTATGTTTTCGTACTCTTATTGCTTACGAACTTATCTCCTGAAATAATTCTTCCTATCTTATATTTATCTGTCTTGCTTACAGATTCTTCTAGATAATTTTTTAATTTTTTATCAGTTTTAAAAATATACTCCTCCATTTGTGGTATTTGACCTAGTTTATATCCAAAACTTCTAACATCAACATCATATTGCATTGTTTCTGAAGCAATTATAATGTCTAAAACATTAACATCTTTTGATATGCCACCAGCTACTCCGGTATTTATAATATAATCTGGAGAAAAATTACTAATTAGCAGCTGGGTCCCAACAGCTGAATTTACCTTGCCAATTCCAGATTTAGTTATAATAACTTTTATGTCTTTTAAATCACAAATATAAAAATTAAAATTATTTATTGCCTTAGTGTTATTCTTGTGCATTTTTTCTATCAACAGCTTTATTTCTTCTTCCATTGCTCCTATTATTCCTATCTTCAACATATATACTCCTAATTTATACTATATAAACAAGTTTATTAAAACAGTTCTTAAAACATTCATTAATAAAAAGGCTACAATAGGAGAAAAATCTATCATACCCTTATTTAATCCGATTTTGTAAAGTAATTCTCTTATCGGATAAAGAATAGGTTCTGTAAGTTGAAATAATATATTGTATATTTTAGGACTTACTATGTTTCTTAAGTAGGACAAAATAATTCTTGCTAATATTAATATTTCTATTAAATTAAATAATGTGTTTACTGCTCTTATAAATATGCTCATTTACTACTCCCATCTAAAAATATTTTTTTCTGTGTTTATCTTTATTTTCCCTTCTATCTCGGTTCCTTTAGGCGCTATTAAAAATATATCATTAGACACCTTTTGTATGTTAGCTTCTAAAGCATATACTCCGCCTTTTGTAAATTCAAAAATAAGTTTTTTTAATTCTTTATCTATATTTTCTAAATTCAAAACTATAGTCTTTTTTCTTTTTAATTCATCTACTATTGAAGCACATTCGTTATAATTTTCAGGTTTTAGAATATATAAATCTGCATCAATATTTTCTGCTTTAGTTTTATATATTTCTCTACTTCCATCTTTAGTCATTTTGTCTCTATAATTTCTCTTTTCTTTTCTGTCTTTTTTTTGGTTTAATTCTATATCATCCTCATATAAATCTTCTTGTATTTCATCTTCTAGATCTGAAACTCCTATAAGGTTTTTAAACTTATCTAACATATTTTCCTCCTAATATTGTCTTTCTCCAAATAACTCGGTTCCAATTCTAACTATGTTAGCTCCTTCTTCTATCGCTATATGATAGTCATTACTCATACCCATTGATAAATAATCCATAGACACATTATCATATTCCATATTTGAAAATTTATCAAAGTTATTTTTTAATTTTTTAAAAATAGGTCTTGAATCTTCAGGGTTATCATAATATGGTGCTACAGTCATAAAGCCTTTTATATTAAGAGTTTTAAATTGAGAAATTCTTTTAATAGTTTCTTCTAATTCTTTAACCTTAAACCCAAATTTTGATTCGTCTTCTGCTACATTTACCTCTAAAAGAATGTCCATTTCTCTATTATTATTTCTACAATACTTATCAATTCTTTTAGCTAATCTAACACTATCAACAGACTGAATGAGTTTTACTTTGTTGTAAATATATTTTACTTTGTTTCTTTGTAGATGTCCAATCATATGCCAGTTTAATTCTTTATCTATCTTTTCATTTTTTTCTAAAAATTCTTGAACTCTATTTTCTCCAAAATTTCTAAGTCCACAATCATAAGCTTCTAGAATTTTATCCACACCTACATTTTTTGATACTGCCGTTATTGTAATATCCTTTATACTTTTTTGGCTACCTTCTAATGATTTATTGATTTTGTTTTTAATTTGTTCCAAATTTTCTTTGATTGACATAAATACCACCTTATTTTAAAATTTGACCCTCTTTAACTTCACTTGGATCAGATATGATTTTATCGTATAGCTTTACTGTGTAAAAGTTTTCACCATTTAAATCGATTTGTCCTCTACTATTTAGAGTATACTTTGAACCTTCGTCTATAATTGAATTTTCTTCATTTTGTCCTATTATTTTTATTGGATAAAATTTAACTATTTTACTAGCTCCAATTACGTATACTCCAGGAATTCCTTCTTTTTCTATGATCGAATCATTTTTAATTTTAATCCCATTATATTTATCAAGTATTAACTCTACATCTAAATATCTTTCATTAAAATAATCATAGAAAAATTTGTCCCCTTCAATTATTAAAAAAGTATTCGTTTCATTTATTTGCTTTTTTTTAATTTTTCCTTTTATAATCTCGTTATTTTTTATTATTCTCATATTAATGAATTCATTATTTTCGAGTTTTATATTTTCTAAGTTAATCATAATATACCATTTAAAATTATCTATTACTTTTAGAATCGGGTCATTTACATCAAGATTTTCTTTTTTTGTAATATTTTCTTCTAAATTAACTATATTATAATCACCAGATGTAAAGGAATCTATTCTTCTAATATTAAATATTTTCTCAGCATTATCTATTTTGTAGCTTACTAAACCACTTGTCTTTGAGTATATATTTATTTTTTTGCTTGAAATGTAAGCTGATAAATCCTGTCTTTTGTCATAAAGTTCTTCTAATGTCATATCAGTATATTCGCTAGAATACCCTTGATTCTCTTTATATTTTTCTAATATTTCAAGGGCCTTTTCATAATTTTTTTCTAAAATAAAACTTTGTATTTCAGATTCAATTTGATTTATTAACTCTTGATTTACATCAGAATCCTCTTCATTTTCTCTAATATCAATAGCTTTATTAATTTTATCAATTTCTCTACTAATCCCCGCTGATTGAAAATCAGGATAAATAGTGGAAATCAAAGCTCCACTTTTTATCCTTTCACCTTCTTCATAATAGTTTTTTGCAGCTCCTTTAAAATCCGAATAATATACATCTTCATCTTTTATTATTATAGCTGTTCCCTTATATTTATATTCTAGGCTACCTTTTTCTGCAGAATAGCTTTCAATATTCAATCTAATATTATCTGCATAGTAAAGGATAAAAGAGACTAATAATAAAAAAACTAATATTTTTACTATATTACTATTATTTTTTTTATTCTGGTTCATATTCCTCACCGCTGTCTAATAATAATTAAGTTCATCCTTCTTATCTCTAGTCATCAAACTATCAACAGATTCTTTAGCTTTTTTTCCTTCATAAACTATTTTATATAGTTCTTCAACAATTGGCATCTCAACATCGTATTTTTTTGCTAGACTATAAGCTGCTTCAGTTGTGAAAATTCCTTCTACTACCATACCAACCTCTTTAACTGCTTCTTTCACAGTACTGCCCTTACCAATAAGTATTCCTGCTCTTCTATTCCTACTGTGTATACTGGTACAAGTTACTATTAAATCTCCTATTCCTGAAAGCCCTAAAAAAGTCATTTTATTTGCACCTAATTCATCTGCCAACCTAGATATTTCTATGATTCCTCTATTCATCAAAGCGGCTTTAGTATTATCTCCATATCCTAATCCATCAGAAATACCTGACGCAATAGCAATAACATTCTTTAAAGCTCCTCCTATTTCTACTCCCTTTACATCATTATTAGTGTATACTCTGAAAGTTTTATTTGTAAAAAGACCCTGTATATGTTTAGCAATTTTTTTATCTTTTGATGCTGCCACAACAGTAGTAGGTAAATTTTTTCCTACTTCTTCTGCATGAGAAGGTCCAGATAATACTACATATGGATTATCTTTTAGTATATCTCCACATACTTCTGACATAGTTTTTAATGTTTTTCTTTCTATTCCCTTAGAAACATTAACAATTATTGTATTTATATCAATTTTACCTTTTAATTCTTTAGCTAAATCTCTTAAGTTTTGACTTGGTATAGCAAAAATAACAATATTACAGCTTCCAATAATATCTTCATAAGAATTTATTAAATTAACTTCATCAGGAATCTTTACTTTAGGCAAATATTTTTTATTCTCTCTATGCTCTATTATTTCTTCTAGTTGTTTTTTATTTCTTATCCATAAAAAAACTTCTTTTTGATTACTAGAAAGCAAACACGCTAAAGCTGTTCCCCAGCTTCCGCCTCCTAAAATTATTATCCTATCTTCGCTCATAAACTTTCCTCCTACTTAGTTTTTAATTTTTTCTCTTCACCTTTTATCAATCTTACAATATTCTCTTTATGTCTGTAAATGGCCATTAGTGACAACAATATAGTAAATATTAAAAACTCAGCTTTAAGGGGTCTAAAAAAAATTATTGCTATTATAGGTGCAATAGATACTCCTATTAACGATCCCAAGGATACAATTTTCGTTAATATAGCAACAGAAAGTCCTATAGCAAAACAAATCAACGATAGATAAGGATTTATAAAGAGCATTACACCTATTGATGATGCAATTCCTTTACCGCCCTTAAAGTTTAAAACAGCAGGCCAGTTATGACCAACTAACAAAAACATTCCACCAATATATTTTCCGTATAAAGGATCTATTTTATGACTTATATATGCGGCAAGAACCCCCTTTAATAGATCACCTAAAAAAACTAAAATACCAACTTTATAACCAAAAGCCCTTATAGCATTAGTTGCTCCTGCATTTCCACTTCCGTAATCTCTTACATCTTTTTTAAGAAAAATTTTACCAATAAAATATGCATTAGACACATTTCCTATTAAATATGATATTAATATAATAACAAGATACTTCATACTAGTCACCTCTATTCCTATAGGAAATAATTATAGGTGTACCCTCAAAAATAAAGTTTTCTCTCAGTTTATTTTCAATATACCTCGTATAAGAAAAATGTACCAACTTCCTATTATTAACAAAAATCAAAAATCTAGGTGGGTTAATACTTACCTGTGACGCATAAAAAATCTTAAGTCTTTTTCCTTTTACTGATCTAGGTTGATTCATTAAAACAGCATCATTAATAACATCATTTAATACGCCTGTTTTGATTCTAAAACTCCTATATTCATTTACTTCATTTATTTTATCTATTATTTTATTCATTCTCTGTCCAGTTAGTGCCGATACAGTTATAACTGGACAAAAAACCATAAATGATAATTTGCGATATAAATCTTCTATAAATTTATTATAAGTTATTTTTTGTTTTTCTACTAAATCCCATTTATTTACAATAATTATAACGCTCTTACCATTTTCAATTGCATATCCAGCAATTTTAGTATCTTGCTCACTTACTCCTTTTTCTCCATCTATAACTAAAAGACATATATCCGACCTTTCAATTGCAGTAAAGGATCTGATTACACTATATCTCTCAATATCTTGATATATTTTATTTTTCTTTCTTATTCCTGCAGTATCTATAAAAATATATTTATTTTCATTAATTTCAATTTCTGTATCAATTGCATCTCTAGTAGTTCCCGGTATTTCACTAACTATTACTCTTTCCTCTCCAAATATTCTATTCACTATAGATGATTTCCCAACATTTGGTTTTCCTATTACTGCTACTTTGATTCCTATTGATTCTTCTTCCAATTGGTCTAACTTGTTAAATTTTTTCATAACCTCATCAAGAAGATCTCCTATTCCTAATCCCTCAGCTGCTGAAATTGCTATAGGTTCTCCTAAGCCTAGTTCATAAAAATCATAAATATTTTCATCTAGAACATGTTTATCTATCTTGTTGCATACTAACAAAGTTTTTGTATTCTTTTTTCTGATAATATTGGCTATATCTCTATCTACTGCCGTAATTCCTTCTTTTCCATCTACCAAAAATAATATGACATCCGCAGTATCTAATGCAATCTCTGCTTGTCTATACATTTGTTTAAGTATAATATCATCATCATAGGGCTCAATTCCACCAGTATCTATCAATGTAAAATGCTTATTCAGCCATTCGCAATCTGCATATATTCTGTCTCTTGTTACTCCAGGGGTATCTTCAACAATGGATATTCTTTTTTCAGCCAATCTATTAAAAAGAGTAGATTTACCAACATTTGGTCTTCCTACTACAGCTACTATCGGTTTACTCATAAGTTCCTCCCAAAATTAATTTCATAAAGTTGTTACCTTCTACTTTGGATATAATTACTCTAGATTTTAATTCTCTTTCAACATCTTTTATTCTAACATTATCTAAAAATATATCTTCATTGAATTTTATCATATTATTAGGAATTATTAAATTCTTATTTTCTAATTTCCCTTTTAGTTGATTTATAATATCCACACCAGTAATCAAGCCTGAAACGGTTATGGAATGACCAAAAAAATTATTAATTATTTTGTGAACTATAATTTTTATGTTTGGATACTTTTCATGTATTTTATTAGCTATTTTTTTTATATTATCATATGCTAGTTCTCCCGTTATTATATGGTATTCTCTTTTAAATTTAGTTTTATAATTTTTTTTTAATTCTTGGGATATTTCCCAATTAAATAACCTAGTCATACCTACACCATTTTCAATTTGTTGATATTCTTCGTAATAATCATTTGTGGGTATTTTTCTATTTGCGTTAATATAAAACTCATCTGATAAAAAAACAAAGTTTGTATTTATTTCATCTCTGTAAGTCTTATTATACTTTTCTATTATATCAATTACTTCAGATGAGGATTCTTTATCAAACCCATATAATTCTGGTAAACCTTCTCTAAATTTAGTCAATCCTACCGGAACAACTGCAATACTCCTAATATTTGGTTGTAATTCTCTTAAATCCTCTATAGTTTTTTTTAGTTCTTTTCCATCATTTAGGTTTTTACATAATACTACTTGGGTATCTATCTCTATATTGGTTCCTTTAAATTTATTTAATAATTCCATTATATTTTTTGCTTTTTTATTTTTCAACATTTCAAACCTTAACTCAGGATTTGTTGTATGAACACTTACTTTTAATGGTGATAATCCATATCTAATTATTTTAGCTATATCTTTTTCTCTTAAATTTGTTAGTGTAAGATAGCTCCCAGATAAAAAAGATAGTCTAGTATCATCATCTTTTACGTATAGTGAGCCTCTTAGGTTCTTTGGTAATTGATCTATAAAACAAAAAATACATTTATTTGTACAAGTTTTTATTTTATCCATTAAAGGGTTTTCAAAATCCATTCCTAAATCTTCATCTATTTCTTTTTGGATTTCATACTCATATAAATTACCATTACTTTTTTTCACTTTTAATTCTATATAATTATCAGGGCGTTGCTCGATGTCAGGAATCAAACAAGGCCGACTTTCTGATCCGGTCGCACCAAACGGTGCGACGAAGAACTGCCA
>JAWOEG010000003.1:0-3760 GCA_046482875.1 Eubacteriales bacterium
TTACTTACCCTGCCAGTTATAGGAATACTTGAAAGATACGGACTTAGAGAAAGAGCAGTAATACTTATTAAATCAATGAAGTCTGTAACATCAGGAAGAGTAATGATTATATACACTTTCTTTAGAGAATTAGCAGCGGCACTATCCTTAAGACTAGGTGGACATGTTCAGTTCATAAGACCATTAGTATACCCTATGGCTTTTGGAGCAGCAGAGAAAAACTTCAAAAAAGTAGGAGACAAGGAAATAGAAGAGATAAAAGGTTACTCTGCAGCAGCGGAAAACTACGGAAACTTTTTCGGGCAAAATGTATTCCCAGCAGCAGGAGGAGTACTTCTTGTAGTAGGTACATTAGAAGCATTGGATATAGTAGTAGTACCTATTGAAGTAGCTAAAGCAGCCATACCGGTAGCAGTAATAGCTTTTGTATATGCTGTTATTCAAAATTTACTATTTGACAAAAGGCTTGCACAAAAGCTTGAAAAAAATAAAGTAGAGAAAGGAGCCTAATCATGCAAAATATTTTATTAGAAATTATGTACATACTAGCTGGATTAGTTGGTATAGCAGCGGCATTCAATGCCCTTAAAGATAAAGATCATCCTCATCCAAAAGAAACAGCAGCATTCTGGGGGATATTCGGTGGAATATTTATATTTGGAAAATACATACCTGGATACATCACAGGAATACTAATCCTAGTAATAGGAGCATTAGCAGCTATAAACAGAGTAAAAGACGGCTCTATGAAAACAGCATCAGAAGACAAGAGAGAAAAAAGTGCAATAAGTATGGGAAACAAACTATTTATCCCAGCAGTATCCATAGGACTTATAGCCTTCGCAGTAGGTCAATTCATACCTGCCTTAGGTAGTTTAGTAGGCCTTGGAATGGGAGCATTTATTGCAACTATTATAGCAATGTTTATGACAAAAACTGAATCTAAAAATATACCATACGAAGGAAGTAGACTACTTCTAAGTGTAGGAACAGCAGCTATACTACCTCAACTTCTTACAGCTTTAGGAGCCTTGTTTAATGAAGCAGGAGTAGGAGAAGTTATAGCAACAGGAATAGGTGGAGTAATCCCAGAAGGAAATATATTAGCAGGAGTTATCGCTTACTGTCTAGGAATGGCAATTTTCACTATGATAATGGGAAATGCCTTTGCAGCCTTTGCAGTAATAACTACAGGTATAGGAATGCCTTTTGTATATGCTTACGGAGCTGATCCAACAGTAGCAGGTATTTTAGCTCTTACAGCAGGATACTGTGGTACCCTAATGACACCTATGGCAGCTAACTTCAACATAGTACCGGCAGCCCTACTTGAAACGAAAAACCAAAATAGAGTTATTATGTCTCAGGCACCAATGGCGCTAATACTACTTATTACACATATAGTATTAATGTATACATTAGCATTTTAATTTAACTTCATATAAAAAAGTAAAAAAGGAGGACCTATGAAAATACTTGTAACAGGATTTGACCCTTTTGGAGGAGAAAAAATTAACCCCTCCTTTGAAGCAGCGAAAAAAATCAAGATACAGAATAAAGATATAGAACTTCATTTAAAGGAAATACCTACAGTATTTAAAAAAGCTATAAAAGTACTTGACGAAACTATAGCAGAAATAAAACCCGATGTAGTTATATGTACTGGTCAAGCTGGGGGCAGATATGATATTACTCCAGAAAGAGTAGGCATAAATATAGTAGATGCAAGAATACCTGACAATGAAGGAGATCAGCCTGTAGATGAAAAAATATTTGAAGACGGAGAAAATGCATATTTTGCAACCCTACCTATTAAAGCAGCAGTAAAAAAATTAAAAGATAAAGGTATTCCAGCTTCTGTATCAAATACTGCAGGAACCTTTGTATGCAACTATATTCTTTATGGACTTATGTACCTAATAGATAAAAAATATCCGGAGATAAAAGGTGGATTTGTTCATGTACCTTTTCTTCCGGAACAAGTTTTAGACAAATCTCAAAAACCTTATATGTCTTTAGAACAAATGGCAGAAGCCCTAAGTATAATAGTAGAAACATCGGCAACTGTAAAAGAAGACATAAAAGAAGTTGGAGGAAAAATACATTAATGTCCAGATTCTTATTTGTATATGGTACTTTAATGAAGGGTTGTAGAAATCATAAATATATGAAGGGTAAATACTTAAATAAATGGAATGCTTACACAAAAGGTAAACTATATCACTTGAGGGATGAAAACTACCCGGCACTGCTTCAAGGAAATGACAGAGTAAGAGGAGAACTTTATGAAATTGAAAATCTTCAAGAAAAAATAGAAGATATCGATCAGTTGGAAAACTATCATAAAAATAATATTTATTTTAGTGAGTATATTAGAGCTGAAATAGATGTTGTAACTGAAGAAGGTAAAAAAATTAAAGCAGATGCATATTTATATAATGTCATAGATATTGACAAATTTCTTCAAAACTCTATGTACATCCCTGAAGGCTATTGGAAAAAATTCAAAATAAGAGTTTAATAAAAATTGACAATCTCCTGTAATCCAATGTAAAATAATAGGAATACAGGAGGTTTTTTATGTTAAAACAATTGTTTGATAGAGAACTACAGGAAGAAATGACGGACTTTTTCTTAAATGAATTATCAAAGAGAGGTACAATTAAAAGTTATAAAAAGGATTGTATAATAGAACCTAGTGAAAAAAATATTTGCATAGTAGTGGAAGGTATGGTTACCCAAGAATTGTTTAGTGAAGACGGCAATCAGATTAGCCTCTTTATGCTCGCTCCTGGGACAATTTTCGGTGAGATGGATTACTTTGACGGATACAAAACCTGTGCTGTATCCACTGTAATATCACGTGATGCAAAGATATCCATACTAAATTCTCAGATAATAGACAGAGAAATTGTAAAAAACCCTAAAATATACAACTATTTCATGCACAGTATCACTAGAAAATATAGAATACTAATGCTCAAATTGGCAGACGACAACTTCAACGACTTCAAAGGGAAATTAGCCAGCACCCTTATTAGATTTGCAATAATAGAGGCGGGAGGCATTTTTAACGGAGCCAGAATCAAAAATGTTCAATCTCTTACTATGTTTTCGAAGTACTTATCCTGCTCTAGAAGCACCCTAAGCGTTGCCATGTCTGAATTTAAAAGTCAGGGTATAATTGAAATGGAAAAAAATAACATCATTATAAAAGACAAAGATAGACTAATGGAACTTATAAACTTTGTGTGGTAGACACCACTCTCTGTAATCCTTAGAAGCAGCAGTCATACTGAGCACAGTCGAAGTATCTTTGCTGCTAAGATTTCTCGACAAGCTCGAAATGACAGCAACTACAAAACACTTTCTGTTATCCCGAGAATAGCTTTTACACTTGCCCTCGAGGGATCTATTATTTTACTATTTAAGAGTCTAAGACACTTCGACCTTCCTCAGTGAGACAAAATTGTATTTCTAAGTTTCTCCACTCCATTCACCTTGGTATTCACTACGGTTCTGTAAGCTAATCCCAACTTTCTAGCTATATCCTTCATTCCTATATTTTCAAAATAATACATCCTTATAATCTGAGATTCTCTGTTTGTAAGTAAATCTAAAGCTAATATAAGATTATGAAATTCAGATTTTTTTACAAAATTTCCTTCTATATCTACATTTTCGTCTACCAAAGTATCAATTAGTTCAACACTACCTTCCCCCATATCAATATGAGAATTCAAAGATATTTCAAAACCTT
>JAWOEG010000101.1:0-5250 GCA_046482875.1 Eubacteriales bacterium
ATAAGTATATGCAGCCCCTGTATATTTTTTTTGACTAATCTTTCTATCAGTTTATCAAATTCAGGGGAGTTTAAATTATGATAATCATCAAATACTAATACTGTTTTTGTTAAGTAAGTAAAGTCCTCAATTATGTTTATTACCTTATCTCTTACCCCTCCATTTTGAGGAAAACCTAAAGCTCTAAGCTGTTTTCCTAAATCAGGCACGGTAGTAGAAACTTGTTTTGTGATTGAATCCCATATGTATTCTTTGCTGGATTCTTTACTTTCTATTGATATCCAAATATGTCTTATATCATTGCTCTCAAGATAGTTTCTAGCAGCAAGTGTTTTGCCAAAACCCATAGATGCTATTCCTAGTACAAGAGGATAGTTTAAAATATTTTTATGTTTTTCCAGTAGTGCTTTTCTTTTTAGCAGAAAATTTAAGTCCATAAATGAGTAACTCCTTTTGCAAACTAATATTTAATTTTTATTATACCACCAAATAATAATGAGCTCAATTAGTCGAAAGTTTATTAACAATAGTAGGTAGGTACTGTACTTTTGGTCATTCCAATCATTTTCCATAGCGTAAAGATAGTGTAGGAAAAAATATAAAAAGAAAGCCCCTTTCATGATATGATTAGGTTAACCAACAAAACCAAAACGAAAGGAGCTTTCTTTATGTATAATAGTATACTAAAATTTAACGAAATTGGAAGGGAAAAGATTGAAAAAATAATAAAAAACTTTGTGATGGATGAGGATAAAAGCTTAGGAGATCTTGTGATGGAGCTGGAAAAGCCACTGCAAGAGCTGCAAAGAGACATAATAAAAGAGGTTATCGAAGAAATAGATAAAGCCTATAGAGAAAATAAAAGTAAGAGAAAAAAATACAATATAGAAAGAAGAAATGAAAAAAATAGTGTCTTAACAACTTGTGGGTCAGTAAAATACGAAAGAACCTACTTTGAAAACATTAAAACCGGTGAACATGTATTTCTAGCAGACAAAGCAGTAGGAATAACAAAAAACATGAGAAAAAGTGAAGATGTAAGCATGGAAATACTAGAAAATGCAGCAGATATGAGCTACAGGTTAAGTGGTAAAAAAGCAACAAAAACAGAAGATGTAGTAAGTAAACAAGCTGTAATGAAAGAAATACATGAAATAGAAATACCAAAGGTAAAACCAAAACTTAAAAATGGTAAAAAAAGAAAGAAAAAGAAAATATATATAAATGCAGATGAAGACCATGTATCTCTTCAATTTCTAAATGAAAAGGGAGACATAAAAGAAAATGAAAACGGATACAAAAACAATACCGAAATATCGAAATTAATATACGTATATGAAGGAAAAGAAAAAGAAAGCCCAAAAAGCAAAAGGACAAAATTAATAAACAAGTACTGTTTTGGAGGAATAGAAAAAAACAGTGATAAACTATGGGAAGAAGTAATGGAACATATAGCAGAGGTATATGAAGAGGAATATATCGAAAAGATATATATAATAGGAGATGGAGCATCCTGGATAAAAAAGGGAGTAGAAGTGCTAGGAGCAAAAGCTGAATATGTACTGGATAAATTTCACCTAAAAAGATATATAGAAAGAGCAACCTTGCAGCTAGGAAAATATGCAGAGGAGGTAAGACAATACATCTATGATGAAATAAGCTTTGAAGACAAAGAAGGATTAAAAAGAATATTTGATCTGATAAAAGAAAAGACTCTCTCAGAGAAAAAAACACAATGGGTAATAAAAGCAAAAAACTACATACTAAACCACTGGGAGGCAATAACCATAAGAAACGAAAATAACGACATAAACCTAGGATGTAGTGCTGAAGGAAATGTAAGTCATATATTCTCGTCTAGACTAAGTTCTAGACCTTTAGGATGGTCAATAAAAGGAGTTGATCAGATGGCAAGGCTTAGAATATATAAAGAAAACGGTGGGAAAGTATATGACCTGGTAAAATACCAGAAAGAAAAAAATCAAAGACAAATCAAAGAACAAATACAAATAGAAGTAGATAAAAGTATAAGAAAGAAAAGAAACAGGTATTTAGAAAACTGGAACACTCAAAATATAGCAACAGATATGGGAAAAAGAACAGGTATGTATCATCTTATGAAAGAATTAAGAGGAATCTGTTAAAAATAGTTTGCCGAAGGGAATCATTTACAATGAGTAGGGAGCATGATAGCCTCAATAGGTAGCATGCTTATTTGCTATGTCTTTCATGCTAAAACTCATGCTCCTAGAGGCTCGTTGTCAATGACAAACGGAAAAATCCCACAATTATTCAAAAAAATATGGTAAAATATTAAATATATATCTTATTCTATTATGGAGGGATGGTCTATTTTTCTTTTTCCTACACTAAATTAACGCTATCAAAAGTTGAACCTGTTATTTACAGATTTTTAAAGGTGTGGTATAATATTCGGACACGTTGATAATAATTATCAAAAAGGAGATGAAATATGTCGAATAAAAACGAAAGATTATCAAAAAGCTTAGGATTTTTTGCTACCTATGCGATAGGTACAGGAACTATGATAGGAGCTGGAATTTTTGTCTTGCCAAGTATAGTAATTCCTTTAGCAGGACCTGCAAGTGTGTTTGCATTTTTACTCGGTGGGTTAATAACTCTAGCAACAACTCTAAGTGTAGTTGAGTTAGCAACGGCTATGCCGAGAGCGGGAGGAAGCTATTACTTTATTAGTAGATCCTTAGGACCTTTATTTGGTACTGTGATTGGATTTGGAGCATGGATATCACTTGTTTTTAAAGGGTCTTTCGCTTTGATTGGAATGGCAGAGTACTTAAATGCACTTATTACTGTACCAATTATGATCACCGCACTTGTTTTAGGCGCTCTATTGATAGGTATAAACTATAGAGGGGCAAAGAGTAGTGGAGATTTACAAAATATTATAGTGGTTTTCCTACTGATAATACTATTAGGATTTTCATTACTAGGTAGTTTCAAAGTAGAGGCGAGATATTTTAAACCATTTATGCCTTATGGACCTAGTTCTATTTTAGAGGCAACGGGAGTGATTTTTATTTCATATTTAGGTATAGTAAAACTGGCGGCTGTATCAGAAGAGGTTAAAAATCCAGAAAAAAATATTCCTAGAGCCTTCATTGGATCAGTAGTTACAGTAATTATCCTATATGTAATTATAATTTTAATGGTAAATGGACTAGTTCCATTGGAAACACTATTAGCTACCAACACACCTTTAATATTTGTAGCAGATGTACTTTTAGGAAATCCTGGAAGAATAATTATGGTTATAGCTGGATTACTAGCGACTATTTCAACAGCTAATGCAGCTGTTCTATCATCCTCAAGGTTTCCCTTTGCATTAGCTAGAGATAAGTTAATGCCAAGTAACTTAATAAACATACATAAAAAATATAAAACACCTTATCGTGCTATACTTTTAACTGGGATTACAATGTTAGCACTGATAGTTCTTTTTGATGTAGAACAGCTAGCTAAATTAGGTTCTACCTTTAACATTATGGTTTTTGCCTTAGTAAATATGGCGGTAATAATATTTAGAAAGCATAGATTTTCAGAATTCAAACCTACTTTTAAGTCACCATTTTTTCCTTTAACTCAAATTTTTGGTATAGTTGGAAGTTTGGCATTATTGCCTTCTTTAGGTTTATTTTCGACTATTTTTGCCGGAGTATTTATAGGAATAGGAATAGTTTGGTACAAGATAGTTGGTAGAAATAATACAGAATTTAACTACAGTATACAAAACTACCTAGACGAGGGAAAAGTTGACATTAATGTCTTAGACAATCAAAAAAGAGTGATGGTACCTTTAGCTAATCCTGAACACGAGCAAGATTTACTATATATAGCAGATAGATTAGGAGATTGTGTTATAGGTTTAAATGTAGTAAAAGTTAGCGATCAGATGACTCTTTCTGAGAGCAAATCTTATTATCTAGGAGATGATTCCGATTGTCAAACATTAGAAAATATATTTGAGAATTGGCACAGTTTAAAAAGTAACAGACAAAAATTTATAACAGCCTATGCTCACGATATAGCGGAAAGCATTATAGAACAGGCAGAAGTAGAAAGTGCAGACTTAGTAGTAATGGGAATTCAGGATGATAAAAAACTTCATAATATTGTTGGTACAATAGCTGAGAAAGTACTATTAAAATCTAAAAGTCATATTGCTGTTTTAAAAGGAAGCATTAAGGAAGAGTTAAAAAGTATTTTAGTTGCATATGACGGCAAACATAATTCAAGGTATGGATTGTATCTTGCTAAAAGATTAGCCTTACACACAGGAGCTAAAATTAAAGTATTAAGAGTGTTAAACCCTGATTACGATGTTGTAGATAAAAGAGCTATTAAAGAAGAAATGGAAGAAATATGTAAGGTAAAAGAGAAGATTGAAATTGAATACAGATTAGTAGAAAAATTTTCGGTAACAGATAGTATACTGGAGGAGTCAAATGAACATTCATTAACAATTGTGGGAGATTCTAGTAAAAGATTTAAAAGGAATTTTTTATCAACAATTCCTCAACGCCTTATAAGTCACTCAAAAAGTCCAGTATTAATTATAAAAAGACATCAACCTTCTACAAAATATTTAAAATATTTTGAATAAAAATTTCAAAAAAATCACCTTCATAGCGTAAAAATAGTGTAGGAAAAAAATATAAAAAGAAAACCCCTTTCATGATATAGTTAATATAGACAAAAACCAAAACGAAAGGAGTTTTCTTTATGTATAATAGTATACTAAAATTTAACGAAATTGGAAGGGAAAAGATAGAAAAAATAATTAAAAATTTTGTAATGGATGAAGAAAAGAGCTTAGGAGATCTTGTAATGGAGCTGGAAAAGCCACTGCAAGAGCTGCAAAGAGACATAATAAAAGAGGTTATCGAAGAAATAGATAAAGCCTATAGAGAAAATAAAAGTAAGAGAAAAAAATATAATACCTAGATTCTACGTCAATAAATTAAAAAACGCACTCAAAGCCATGATAAATATGCGTTCTTTCGAAATTCAACTTTCACCTATTGGGTGAATGAAAAATACTCGAAAACATGTTGAATTATCAGCTTTTATGACTCGATATATGGTACAATAATAGTAAGAAAAACAGTGAAAAGGGGTCTAAATTATGATTAATAAAATTGATTTCAAAGCTAAGAATCTAACATCAAATGCAGGTCTTTTTCTGCTCCTTGAGAACGCAAAAAGTAATGG
>JAWOEG010000029.1:0-5948 GCA_046482875.1 Eubacteriales bacterium
ATCAATGTTAAATATGGAAAATGCTACGGGATTAATATCCATATAATCAACTCCAATTATCTTAATTTAGCATTAAATGTTTTTTTCAGTCTTTCAAGTATTTTATCGTAGTTTGTGTTAACTTCTTCCTCTAATAAAGTTTTGTCTGAAGATCTAAAAATCATAGTATACGCTAAGCTTTTCTTTCCATCGTCTATATTTTTACCTCTGTAAATATCGAACATTTCAATCTTCTCAAGATTATCTATAGACATTCCTTCAACTTCCTCAATTATATCTCCAACTAGTATGTCTTCATCTACAACTATTGATATATCTCGTGTTACTGATGGATATTTAGCTATTTCTTTGTAAGTTTTTTCTTCAGTTTTATGCTCTAATATTTTATGTATGTCAATTTCTGCTAGATAAGTTCTCTCGTCTATTTCATAATTTTCTCTAACGTCAGGATGTATTTCCCCCAGCAGTCCTATTTCAATATTGTTTGAAAAAATCTTTGCTGTTCTTCCTGGATGAAAAGAAGAAATATTTTTTTCTACTTTAAATTTATATTTAAACCCGAACTTATCTAATAAATTCTCAACTACACCTTTTAAACTATAAAAATCATAATTTCCATACATTCCTATACTAACTTTTCTTATTTCATTAGGGATGGTTTTCTCACTTTTCTCAAAAGTATTCCCTGACTCAAATAACATACCTTCCTTTATTCCGTAATTTGAGTTTTTAGATATAACCTTCAACATATTAGGCATTAGAGTAGTCCTCATAGACCTAAAATCTTCTCCTAAGGGATTACTTATTTCTACATAATTTCTTAATGAATCACCTTTTCCTACATTAAATTTATCATATTCTTTTGGACTTATAAATGAGTATGTAGTAATTTCATATAACCCTAATCCGTATAAAACATTCTTGCATTTATCCTCAACTTTTCTTAACTCAGATTTTGAACCTTTTAATATGTTCCCCTCTAAAGGTTTTGGGGGGATATTATGGAAACCATATATTCTTCCAACTTCTTCTATTAAATCTGCTTCTATTTTTAAATCTTTTCTGAAGTTTGGTATTTTAGAAATTATTTTACCTTTTTCTAATCTGCTTTCTATATTTAAAGAATTTAATATTTCCAGCATTTTATTAACTTCAATATTCGTTCCCAATAAGTTGTTACAATTTTCTGGATTCATAGATACTTCTTTAATATCAGATTCTTTTTCTCCTTTATCTATAACTCCTTTAACTATAGTTCCTGCCCCAATACTTTCTATTAACTGACAAACCCTGTTACAAGCATCTACTGTTATTTCATTAGGAAGGTCCTTTTCATTTCTAGAAGATGCTTCACTTCTAAGTCCTAATTTCTTAGAAGTTTCTCTCACTGATTTACCATCAAAATTTGCACTTTCCATTAAAATTACCCTGGAATCTTTTCTCACCTCAGAATCAAAACCACCCATCACTCCTGCTATTCCAACAGGTACCGCTTCATCTGCAATTACCAGCATATCTTCATCTAATTTTCTATTCAACTGGTCTAAGGTTTTTATTTCTTCTCCATTTTTAGCTCTTCTTACCCTAACTACTTTACCTTTCAAAGTTTCTAAGTCGAATGCATGTAAAGGCTGTCCTACTTCCAACATTACGTAGTTTGTTGCATCCACAATATTGTTTATAGGTCTAATTCCTGCATCCATTATTTTTCTCTGCAACCAAAGAGGAGACGGCCCTATTTTCACATCTTTAATTACTCTGCTATAGTATCTTCGACATAAATCTTCATCTACAATTTGAATATCTTTAACATAATCATTTATATCTTCTACTTCATTAATAATCTTAATATCAGGATATTTAAATTCAGTATTTAATGAAGCAGCAGTTTCTCTTCCTATTCCAACCATACTTAAACAATCCGGTCTATTAAAAGTAATTTCTAAATCCAATATATGACCTTTTAAATTTAAAACATCAACAATATTTTCACCTAATTTAACTTCTTCATTAATTATAATAATTCCATCTTTTGATTCCTTCGGTACTAATGAACTATCTATTCCAAGTTCTTCATATGAGCAAAGCATCCCTTCGGATTCTATTCCTCTAAAATTAGTGTTTTCAATTTTCATTCCGTTAGGTAAAACAGCTCCTTTTAAAGCGACAGGAACCAAATCATTTTCCTTAATATTTTTTGCCCCGGTTATCAATTTAACCTTTTTATATCCTAAATCTACATACACTATTTGTAACTTATCGGCATTTGGGTGTGCTTCTAATTTTATAATTTTACCTACACAAGTATTTTTAATGCCTTTATCCATATTTATGATAGAATCCACATGTGTTCCTGTCATAGTTAACTTGTCAGATAAATTTCTTATATCTGTATCTATATCTACATATTCTTTTAACCAGTTTATCGGTACTAACATATATACCTCCCTAAAATTGTTTTAAAAATCTTATATCATTTTCAAATAGTAATCTAATATCATTAATTTTATGTTTTACCATAGTAACTCTATCTATTCCCATACCAAAAGCATAGCCAGAATAAATACTAGGATCTATTCCACAGTTTTCAAGCACTTTAGGGTGAACCATACCACAACCGAGTAGTTCCATACTCCAGCCAGTATAATTACAAGAACTACATCCTTTCCCCTTGCATACTAAACATGAAACATCAACTTCAGCACTCGGTTCTGTAAAGGGAAAGTTATGAGGTCTAAATCTAGTTTTCATATCATCTCCAAATAATTCCTTAACAAAATGGTTTATTGAATCTTTTAAATTTGCTAAAGTTACATTCTTATCTACAACCAAACATTCCATTTGATGAAACATAGGTGAATGAGTATCATCTACTTCATCAAATCTAAAAGTCCTTCCTGCTGAAACTATTCTTATAGGAGGTTTTTGCTCTTTCATAACTCGTATCTGTACCGGAGAAGTTTGAGTTCTTAAAAGAAGTTCATCGTTAATATAAAAAGTATCTGACTTATCTCTCGATGGGTGGTCAGGTGGAGCATTTAGAGCATCAAAGTTATGTTCAACTGTATCTATTTCAGGCCCTTCAACTACATCGTAACCCATTTTTAGAAATAAATCCTCGAGTTCTTCTTTAACCTTTAAAAGAGGGTGTCTTTTCCCCACATCTAGAAAATTACCTGGTATTGTTATATCAATTTTTTCTTCTTCTAATCTTTTATTCTTTTCAATACTTTCAATTTCATATTTCTTTTTTTCAATATTTTTTTCTAATATAGCTCTTACTTCATTTGCCATTTTACCTATAATAGGTCTTTTTTCTTTTGGTAAACTTCCCATCTCTCTCAAAAGCAATGTTAATTCACCTTTTTTACCCAAATATTTTACTCTAATTCTTTCAATTTCCTCTTTTGTTTCGAAATTATTTATTTCTTTTATTGCACTTTTTTGAATTTTTTGTAGTTTTTCTTCCATAAAAATCTCCTTTCAAAAAATAAAACACTCCACCTAAGAGGCGAAGTGACGCGGTACCACTCTTCTTTTTTCTTTGATTTATAACGGTTAAAACCGGATAATCCTACTAATTTCAGACTATCTGCTATTGAGGGAAAGTCAACTAGATAGCGGTATATGTTTACAGCCTTGACACACACTCTCTTTTTCGCTATTTGGTCCAATTTTTAATCTCAATCATTGCATTTAATATTTTTATAAATTATACCAAAATTAAATTTATATATCAACTATCAATTAGTTATTTCGTATATTAGTATACCAGCTGCTATACCGGCGTTAAGTGACTCTATATCACCTTTCATCTTTATCCCTACAAAATCATCTGATTCACAAAGAATCTTTTCTGAAACTCCGCTACCTTCATTACCTATTACTAATGCTATTTTTTCTTTGAAATCCAAAGTTTTGATATCAATATTATATCTTGGAGTAGAAGAAAATATTTTAAAACCTGAAATTTTAAGTTTTTCCAAAATTTCAGCATTGCTAACACAAACCACTACTGGTAATCTTGTTATAGAACCCATAGAAGCTCTGACAGCCTTGTTGTTATATAAATCAACGGTATTTTCTAAAGTTATTACTCCACCAACATTAAATGCGTCACAGGTTCTTATTATGGTTCCCAAATTACCTGGATCTTGAATTCCATCTATTAAAATAATATTTTTTTTCTCCATTATTTCATCAATTTTATAATTCTCAAAATTAACTATAAGTATTATTCCTTGACTATTTTTAGTATCGCTTGATTTATTAAATATATCTTTATCTACAATATGAATCTTTAAATCTTGTTTTATTTTTTTTATATCTTCCAGCTTATCAAATTCTTCTGAGACCAAAGCATAATCTATACTATTAGAATATTTTAAATAATCCAAAGATATTTGATATCCTTCTACCAAATATTTTTTATATTTATATCTATTTTTTTTTAAGTGTAAATTTCTTAACAACTTTATTTTAGAATTACTATTACTTATTATCATTTTCTTTTTCTTCTAATTTCTTTAAGCTTGCACTATCTCCTATTACTATTAAAGAATCTCCTCTTTTGACTATATCATCTGCATATGGAGATATATTGACATCTTCTCCGGTTTTAATTGCCATTACACTTACCCCGTATGTTTTAGGTAATTGTAAATCTTTTAAAGATTTGTCTTCCCAATCCTTTTTTGCAGCTACTTCAACTATACTGTAATCCGGTGCAAACTCTATTACATCTAAAATATTCGATGAAACTAAGTTGTGAGCTACTCTTATACCAATATCTCTTTCTGGAAAGATAACCTTATTAGCTCCAATTTTATATAAAACCTTACCGTGAAGTTCATTTTGTGCTTTTGAGATTACTTTTTTTACACCTAATTCCTTTGCTATCAAGGTACCCATAATTGACGCTTGAATATCAGAGCCTATGGTGACTATTGCTACGTCAAAATTTCTAATGCCTAAAGTTTTTAATGCTTTTTCATCAACTGCATCAGCCTGTACAGAATGAGTAACATATTCAGATATTTCCTGAACCTTATCAGGATCCTTATCTATAGCTAATACATCATATCCTAGTTTTGATAATGTTTTAGCAACACTTGATCCAAATCTTCCACAGCCTATAACTACAAATTGTTTCATAATTTCCTCCTATCCTACTAGTATTTTTCCTACTGGATATCTATAATTCCCTTTGACTTTATCCTGTCCTTGAGCTATTGCAAAAGCTATTGTCAAGGGTCCGATTCTTCCCACAAACATAGTAAGGGTTATCAAAATTCTTCCCAGATTTGACAAATTAGGTGTTAATCCCCTACTTAGTCCCACTGTTCCAAAGGCAGATGTTACTTCAAACAAAATATCGTGAAATGTAAAACCACTATTAATTTCTGTTAATGATAAAATAATTGTCACTATTGATACTAAAAGAATAGATATTGTTGCAACAGATAATGCTCTTATTGTAGTTTTAGAATCTATTCTTCTTTTCAAAACTTCAATATCTTCATATCCCATTATTAACCTGTAGGTTGATATTAAAATAATTCCTGTTGTGGTAGTTTTAATACCTCCTGCTGTCGAACCTGGAGAACCTCCAACAAACATAAATATAATCACTAATAAGGAAGCTGCATAACCTAATCCAGCTGTATCTATAGTATTAAACCCAGCCGTCCTTGGTGTTACTGATTGAAAAAAGGATGCCATAATTTTATCCCTAAGACTTAAAGCTCCTAAGGTTGCAGGATTACTGTATTCCATTATTAAAACCAGTAAAGCTCCGGATATTATTAAAGCAAAGGTTATTATTAGTACCAATTTTGTATGTAGGGAGAAATTCTTGAATCTTCTTTCTCTTAAAACTTCCATAAAAACATAAAAACCAATACCACCTAAAATAATAAGCATCATAACGGTTACACTAACAATTACAT
>JAWOEG010000045.1:0-6931 GCA_046482875.1 Eubacteriales bacterium
TCTTTCATCAGCTTCATGTTCTTCCATAGTTTTGTAAGCCCATTCGTAGGTCATACTGTTAAATTCGTCGTAATTTTCATTATAGTATATAAAATTGATAGCCAGTTCTCTACGAACTACCAGCTCTTCTATAAAATCATCCATAGGTTCTTTAATATGAGGATTTTTCTCCAGCAAGTTATTTAATTTCACAACTATTTCAACAGGAGAAATATGACCAAAATGTAGATATGGACTTAAAAAAGAGTTGTAGATAAATTCTGGGTGATTTTTATCTAAATAGTGGTTAATACTGTGGCTGTAGAATTGTTTGAACTTTTTACGGGCTTCTTTTTCTCCACCTTTATATATAGGAGAAGGCTTAACACTATTATCTATATCTAGATTACTTACATATTCAATAGGATTTACTATCTCTTTTAAATCATAATCCAATTTCAAATCAAAGCTGTTGATTTCCGGTATAATATGTTCCATTTCAATAGCATAATCATCAAGTTTTTTCATTATCTTTGGTCTTATAGTACGAGCGGCATATTCTTCCTTGTTTGATACTTCTTCAACAGGTACTATTACATCGCTTTCCACAATCATTATATTTTCTAATCCAATTATTTCTGATTCTTCAATTACCTTATTTCTCCAATCTCTTTGAACTCTAAGATAACCTTTATCCATAACTAAATAAGCTGCATTTTTCATAAGTTCTATGCAACCTTTTTCAGGTGAAGTATTGTATATTACGAATTTGACTCCCATTTTGTTAAATTCCGACTTTAAATAGTCTAAGCCTTCAGCCATAAAAGTATAATGTCTTAGATTTCCATCGGGGAAGTTCTCTGTTAGCCCGAAATAAACAAGTAGAGGTATACTGTGAAGATTAGATAGAATAACAGCTGTGTTCAAAGCATGGTTGTAGTTTATACGTTGTGATTGCTGCATCCAGTATAGGATATAGTCACCTTCTATTTTTTTATTCCTTTTTATATGTTTTATTCTACCTTTATCCATTATGACACCGTCCTAGGAGTAAGTAGTTCTATACCTTCATTAATCATAGATATTTCAATAGGTGCCTTAAATCCGTATTCACCATCTAAATCGATAACTAGGTCACTGGCGGAGTCTATTTTTATTTTTTTTGACTTGAAATAGTGAACCTTTTTATGGTGTATATGATCACCACTTAAAAGTTTAGTAAATAAGTTTAGAAGTTCAAAAGGTGGGCTGTGCTCTATGACCAAAACATCAAAAAAACCGTCATTGTATTTAGCATCCGGAGAAAACTTTTTAAATCCGCCGATACTAGGAGTATTGCTTACTAAAAAAACAAGAGCATCGAGTTCTAATGTTTGTTCTTCAGTAGTTACTTTAATTTTATATGATTTTTCAATTTGTTGAGGTATTTCTATAGCTGCCTTTATATAATATGAATATTTACCTAATATGGTTTTAGTTTCACTTGGAATTTCATAAGGAATGTCTGTAAAGGCTCCACCGGAGGCGACATTTATAAAATACATATCGTTTGCTTTTCCTACATCCACCTTTTGGTAGGTTTGTGATTCAAGTAGTTTAGTGAAGCCGTGGACGGTAGTAGGTATCTCCATATAGGTTGCAAAGTCATTTACCGTTCCTGAAGGAAGTACCGCAAGCTTTGATTTGCAGGTTGAGTTCATTATACCGTTTACTACTTCATTAATAGTGCCATCACCACCGCAGGCTATTATCAAATCATAACCTTCAATGCAGGCATTTGAAGCAGCTTTTTTAGCATCACCTTCTTTTTTTGTAGCATAAAATGTGAAAGCTACGTCTTCTTTTAATAGAATATTTTTGCTTATTTGAAAAATTTTTTGCTGCACTATTTCATTCCCTGATGAGGGGTTATATATTACCTTGTATTTTTTCATATTAATGCCTTCCTTCTTTTGATGTAAATATACCCTGGAGAACCCAATTTGATAATCCTATGATAATACCTGCTAAGATTGCATCTCTAAAGCTCATTACTGTAAGAGATGTAATAGCTGCTGTAAAACTTACGATAATTCCGTTGACTACAAGGTAAAACAATCCGAAAGTAAGTAAGGTAATAGGCAATGATAAAAAAACTATTACAGGTTTAATTACGGCATTTATTACGCCAAAAATTACAGCAACTATAAATAAGTTGATTATACCTGAGATAATTACCCCATCTAATAGATACACAGCCAATGATATAGCTACCATATTCAATACTATTCTTCCTAAAAAGCTATTCACTTATATCAACTCCTTTATAAAATTGGTGAAAGAAGTCTTGATACCGATTCTTTAAATCTAACGGTTAATCTTCTTTCTAAATACAACTCTCTTGTTAATTCATTTGATAATTCTATATCTTTTTCAAAAGCTTTTTGTAAAATTTCTGAAGTTTCTTTCGAATATATAATTGCATTTACTTCAAAATTAAGCTTAAAACTTCTAACGTCAAAATTAGCAGTCCCTACAGAAGAAATTTTTCCATCTACAACCATTGTCTTAGCATGAAGAAATCCGTTTTCATAGGTATAAACCTTTACTCCAAATTTCAAGAGTTCTCCTACATAGTTTAATGATGCCCAGTAAACAAAAGGATGATCTGGTTTGTTAGGAATCATAAGTCTTACATCTACTCCTGACATTGCTGCAATCTTCAAAGTGTCTATAACACTTGCATCCGGAACAAAATATGGAGTTTGTATATAGATACTTTTTTTTGCCATGCTTATCATCTTTACGTAGTTTTGTTTAATTCTTTCAAAGGGAGTATCGGGGCCGCTTGATATAATCTGAATTCCTTGAGACCCTTCACCATCTATATATGGAAAATACTTTGGTGTATAACTTAGATCATCTTTTCCTGTGCTTCTCCAGTCTAGCATAAATCTAATCTGTAAATCTCTGACGGCTGACCCGTATATCCTAATGTGAGTATCTCTCCAGTAACCTATTTTTTTATTTAAACCCTTATACTCATCACCTATATTAAATCCGCCAACATATCCAATTTTTCCATCTATAATAGCTATCTTTCTGTGATTTCTGTAGTTCATCTTTAAATTAATTCCAAACAGTGGGCTTTTGAAAAATTCTCCTACTAATCCTCCTGCTTCTTTAAAATCTTTAAAAGCGCTTTGCTTTACTTCTCTACCGCCAATTGAATCATATATAAGCCTTACTTCAACACCTTCTTGGGCCTTTTTAGTAAGTAATTCTATGAGATCACGTGAAGTTTCATCATTTTTTATAATATAATAAAGAAGGTGTATATGGTTATTGGCATTTTTTATTGAGTCTTTTAAATCTCTAAACTTATCTTTGCCATCTGTAAAAACTTTAATTTGATTGTCTTGTGAGTAGTGGGATTTATTGCTAAAGACATTCATTTTTATTAAATCCAAATATTGATTCATTTCTTTTTCATTCATTTCAAACTTATTATTTTTTATAGCTTCTTCCTGCCTTTGTATATATGAACCGTATATTTTCTTCTCTATTATTTTCATCTCAAACAACTTTTTTCTGCTAAAATTTTGAGCAAGAAAAATATATCCAACGAATCCTAAAATAGGAATCATTAAGAGAACAAGTACCCAAGCTAAAGTGGCTGTAGGGTCTCTTCTTTCAAGAAATATAACTACGAATGCCAGTAAAATATTAATAACAAAAATCCAACTCAACGAACCTAAGGTGATTACCATAAAATTCCTCCATAGAAAAAGTGATTATAAATTAATTATACCATAAAACACTCTTCTTTATACAGCTATGGAAGGATAAATAAAAAAGCGGAGAAAAATCTCCGCTTTAAAAAGGGCTTAGTGTCATATTTTGGATATAGCTTCCACCGGACATACCTTTGCACAGCGACCACATAGTAGACATTCAGACTTATCTATTAGGGCTATTTTACCAGTAATAGCATCATCGGGGCATACTTTTGCGCATTTACCGCAACTTATACATTTTTCCGAATCTACTTCATAGCCTTTTTTTGACTTTTTAGCAAAGATAGATTGAAGAGTTCCGTAGGGACATAGATACCTATGCCATAGAGCTTCTTCAAACATCAAACTAAGTAATACGCCGACTCCCGTTAAGATAGGGAGCAGAGGTAGTTTTTTGCCTGATTTCATAGCAAAAATCATAATTGCCATTAAAAGTCCGAGGGCAATATATCTTACAGTTGGATGCTTAATCCATTTAGGTACTTCAATTTTATTCTTTTTAGATATTTTCTGAGTTGCTTCGGTTAAAGTATTAATAGGACAAATATATCCGCAGTATATCCTTCCTAAAAATGGAGCTAAAAGTAAAGAAATCAAGAAAATGCCAAGCCACAGTTGAACCTGGCCTATTACCATTATAAAAACAAAGGCTGCTAAAAAAAATATTTGTAAAGCTTTTTTCATTAGAATCCTCCTTCTAATCTTTATACTACAATTATACAAGATTTAGAAGAAAAGAGATGTAACCAAGGTTACTATTTAAAAGTAAATTCTAATAACTCCTTGAGGTAAGGGTCTTCATAAACCAAAGGAGTAAAACTTGAAAAAAAAGTTAATAAATGTATAATCTTTATAGGATACTGTTTAAGGAGGGTTAGTAATGTATATTTTAGATTACCATGTTCATAGTAATTTCTCGCCGGATAGTAAAGCGTACTTGAAAGAAATAGTTATTGATTCGATAAATAAAGAGGTTAAAACCTTAGTAGTAACAGATCATTTAGAATGCGACGATAATAGAGAATATTATTCAGTTGAATACTTTAAAAAAAGAGAAAAAATAATAAATAAAATAAGTGAAAAGTATAATGGTAAAATTGAAATATTAACAGGTGCTGAATTGGGACAGCCTCAAAATAACATAAGAAGAGTTGAGGAAATTTTTAAAAATTTGAAATTTGATTATACCTTAGGAGCACAGCACAAAGGATTAAATGGAGAATATTTAGAAAATATTGACTTTACATTAAATACCAATAAAAACATAGAATGCTATTTTGAAGAGGTTTATAAAATCTCTAAGATAAAAGAAGTTGATTGTCTTGCACACTTAGATTTAGTTAGAAGGTATGCTTCAAGGATGGGTGTAGAAATAGATTTAAAAGAATATTTGAGTCAAATTTCAGATATACTTAAATCTGTTGTAGAAAATGATAAGGGTATTGAAATAAATACTTCAGGAATGAGGCAAAAAATGGGAGATTTTATGCCTAATATAGAGATATTAAAATTATACAAAAGACTTGGTGGAAAAATAGTGACCGTAGGCTCAGATTCTCATGTTTCTGGAAACGTAGGTAGAGATATATTGAAAGCTTATAGACTTCTTAAAGAGGCTAACTTTAATTATGTTTCCTTATATAGAAAAAGAAAAGTCGAATTTGAGAAGTTAGAAGATAATTAAATTGAATTAAATATATGAATTTGGTATACTTAATCGAAATTAAATTTGACAGGAGTAAATTATGGCACAACTTGAATATTCATTAAAGAATAAAGGCTTTAAACAACTTATAGCTGTATCTTTGGGGCATTTTACAAATGATTTTTATGTTGGAATAATAGCACCTATATCAGTTTATTTTGCTTATAAGTTAGGTTTGAATTTAACTCAACAAGGATTAATTTCTGTTGCGGTTCTTGTATTTTCATCACTATTACAACCTTTATTTGGTTTATTATCAGACAAAAAAGGAAAACCAAAACATCTCATTATTTCAATTATATGGATTGCGACTTTAATAAGTTTATCTGGTGTCATAAATAATTTTTATATTTTACTTTTAGTTATAGCACTTGGTTCTTCTGCATCAGCCCTTTATCATCCCTTAGGTTCTACTACAGCAGTAACTTTAGGGCGTAGATCCAAAGGAACGAGCTTGTCAATATTTATGACTATAGGAGGATTTGCTGGAACAGTTGCTTCTGTTGTTGGATTATGGATTGCCAGTAGTTTTGGTATAGAAAAAATAGTTTTTCTTGTTGTGCCAGGCATGCTAGTAGCTGGATTTATGTATTGTTCAGGAGTTCAAAACATAAAAATAGATACTTTTGAAAATAGAAAAAAAGATAATATAGGGAATAAGATTGAAGAAGTTAAAAAATTAAAATTAACTAAAAAAAGCATGTTTTGGCTAGGGGTTCTTTTATATATTAGTATAATGAAAGTTTTGAGTGGAAGATTCATTATTACATACGCTATTCAAATTCTCTCTCTTAAAAACTTTGCTTATGGTGTAGTTTTGTTATCCATACACCTTTTAGGTAGACCTATAGGGACAATGGTAGGAGGAATACTAATAGATAAGATAGGAGATAAAAAAGTATTTATTTTTGGAATGTTCCTGAGTTTGTTAAGTTTGAGTTTGATTGGATATGGTAGCAGCTGGATAGCTGCAGTAGGAGTTGGAATCTTGGGTTTTTGTTCCTGCTTGACAAATACGGTAGGAGTTCTAGTAAGCCATAAAATAATACCAGATAGTCAATCATTTGCTACAGGTATAATAATGGGAATTCCTGGTGGTGTGGGTTCATTAACAATGATTATTTTCAGTGGTATTGCTGATGCAAATGGTCTAATATATTCTGTAAAAGCATTAATATTACCTTTTGCAGTAGCAACAGTCCTAACATTTTTTATGCTTTATAGAAGAAATCAATAAAAATTTAAAATTAAATTTGACAAACTAATAATTTTATTTTATAATTGAAAAAGTTAATTAAATGTAACATAAACTATGATAGGAAGAGTAAATAAGTCGGATAATCAGAGCGAGTAGGTGGTAGTGAGAGTCCTATATTAAAAGATTTATTGAAGAACACCCTTGAGTTTCCAACCGAAATTTATTAAAGTAGGCTTGGACGTGGACTGCACGTTACAGCAGGTAGGTATCGAT
>JAWOEG010000070.1:0-21150 GCA_046482875.1 Eubacteriales bacterium
CTACGGAAAGGTCCCGGGGAAATCGGTTTTTTAGAGAGGCCAAATCAAAGTTCTCAAGGAAATTGATTAATTCAGTTTCGGATTTGCGGACCCCATGATTATTAAGCGTTGTTTTTAGTTCCTCAATGATGCTTTCTGAAAAAAGCAGGTCGTTTGGGTTTTGTGGAAGGTAGGCGATCGTTTGGAAATCAGATACTAAGGATAACTATAATGCTGCTAAGATACTTAAATCATTTAAAGTAGATGTATGGGCATCATTTATAGCTAATCCAGATTGGAACAAGAAGGATTTTAAATCTATTAGAAAATACATAAAGCTATTAGAACCTGAAATATCTTCGATAAATCCTTTAACTCCATTTCCTAATCTGCCAATTTATCAAAAATACAAAGATAGATTATTATTTAAAAAAGAGGAATATGAAAAGTGGAGCTTTGGACAAGTTACAATACTACCATCTAATATGAGTTTGAGGAGATATTACTTTGAATTATTAAAAACAAATTTATATGTAAATCTATTTATAAATAAAAAGACAGAGATGATTAAACATTATGGAATTAAAAATATATTTAGAATTGTCTTTGGTTCAATGAAGGCTATGGGAAAATATATAAGACTGATGATAAAAAGTTAAAAATAATTTGTTAAGTAAGAATTAATTTTAATCTCTTATTAGTACGGCTCTTACTGGAGAAGCTTCAACTCCTTTTATTTTTAGAGGTAGAGCAATAAGTTTATAAATTCCTTCTTCAATATTCTTTAGTCTTAAACCTTCGATAATTATTATTTCATTTTCTAATAGAACTTTATGAGTAGGATGATTTGTTTGACTTCGTTCTATACCTAAACTATCTATACCTACTCCCTTTATGTTTAACTCTTTTAAAAATTCTGCTCCATCATGGTTTAAATAGACAAAGTCAAAATCAAAGACTTTTGAATAAGAATTTTTAGTTTTGAAAAGAAGAAAATCTCCTTCTTCTAAATTCTTTTTCTTCAAATCTTCAGAAGTTATAGCGTCATTTATATATGTAAAATCTAATACTTTACAGGTAGTAATAACTCTATTTAAGTCTAATGTATCAATGGTTTTTCCATTTTTCACAAAATGCATTGGCATATCCATATGTGTACCTGTATGCATGCCAAAAGAAATATTGCTTTCTGTTGAATCATTGTTTGTAGTAGTATTAATTATTGGCTTTTTTTCTTCTTTGTTTTTATATACTGGCATAATTGTATCTATCATCATAGATATATCATATATTTTCATTATGTTCACCCCACTTATTTAAAAACCACCATTTTCTATTATCTTCACTTATCATTTCATAGGCTTTTTCAGGACCTAAACCTCTAGGTTTATACTTATGAACTTTAATTAAGTCCTCATTTATACTATCTATAAATTTCCAGCTATTAGATAATTCATCCCATCTAGTAAACCTAGTTGAATCTCCTTCAATTACATCAAGTAATAGTTTAACGTAAGCATCAGGAGTATTTAGTCCACTTAAACAGGTTCTACAATATTCCATTTCTGCCACTTCCATTTCATCCATAACTGTAGGTTTTTTAATATTAATTCTTAGGCCTATGCCTTCCTTTGGTTGTATCATTATTTCTAATACATTATTCTTAGGTGTTTTATTAATTTCTAAAGAATTTATTTCAGAATTGTCATACATAGTATTTTGGGGTCTTTTGAATTCTATATTAACTTGTGCTAACTTTTCTTTTAATTTTTTTCCTGTCATTAAATAAATTGGAACTCCTTGCCACCTTTTGTTTTTTATAAAAACTTTCATAGCAACAAAGGTTTCTCTATTTGAATGTTGAGATATTCTTTCTTCATCATTATATCCTTCATATTGTCCAAATATGATATTCTCTTTGTTATTATCATCAGTATAAAAAACTAAATCTTCTAATAGTTTAGCCTTTGCATTTCTAATAGAATTCATATGAAAATTTTTAGGATACTCCATGGTTGTAACAGCAAGAATTTGTAAAAGGTGACTTTGAATCATATCTTTTAAGGCTCCAGTGTTATCATAATATTCTCCTCTTAATCCTATTCCTTGTTTTTCAGATACTATAATTTGTATATTTTCAATGTGCTTATTATTCCAAATAGGTTCAAATATAGAATTTTCAAATCTCAACATAGTTATATTTTGTATCATTTCTTTTCCTAAATAATGATCTATTCTGAAAATTTGATTTTCTTTAAATACTTTTGAAATTTCATTATTCAGTTTTTTTGCACTTTTAAAATTTTTACCAAAAGGTTTTTCAATAACCATTCTATTCCATTGATTATCTTCATCAATTATATTATTTTCTTTTAAATTATTTACTATTCCTCCAAAATATTCAGGAGATACAGCTAAATAAAACATAAGATTCGAAGAAATTTTTTCTTTTTTATTATCTTCTAGTAAATATTCATAGAGTCTTTTATATTCAGAGGGTTTTGTGAAATCCATCTTTAAATAGTAGATTTTTTTAGATATTTCATTCCATAATTTCGGATTAGTTTCTATATTAGTATATTCTGTTATACCTTTATAAAGCATATTACTATATTCTTCTTGGTTAATACCTCTTCTTCCAATTCCAATCACCTTAAATTCCTTAGGAAGATACTTTCCTTTTCCAAGTTCATGTATTGCAGGAATTAGTTTTCTTTTAGTAAGATCTCCTGTACCGCCAAAAATAATCATTTTGTAAGATAAATTACTCATGTTTACCACCTCATTTTTCAAGTTTTTCCATTTTATGACTACCAAATTGAAATCTTAATCCAGAAAGTAATTTGCCGCTAAAAGTATCTTTTTGTTGGCTTCTATATCTTGTATATAAAGCTGCTGTAATAACAGGAGCAGGCACTTTTCTGTCTAAGGCTTCCTCCACGGTCCAAAGTCCTTCACCACTTGCATTAATTACACCAACTATGTCATCAAAATTCTCTTTATGATCTATAAAAACTTTTTCAGTTAATTCCATCAGCCAACTTCTAATTACAGAACCATGCTGCCAAACTTTAGCTACTTTTTGATAATCTATATCATAATCACTTTCAGACATAATTTCAAAGCCTTCTCCTATTGCCTGCATCATTCCATATTCGATACCATTATGAATCATCTTAACGTAATGACCGGAACCGGATTCTCCAGTATATGCATAGCCATCAGGAACACATATATCAATAAATAGCTGTTTAATATCTTTTACAATATGTTTTTCTCCACCAACCATCATACAGGCTCCACTTCTTGCTCCTTCAATTCCTCCACTTGTACCTACGTCTATATAGTGGATATTTTTTTCTTTTAGTTGTTTATATCGTCTTTTAGTATCTTTATAATAGCTGTTTCCCCCATCTATTAATATATCTTTTGCTGATAAATAAGGCATCAAATTACCTATCATCTCATCTATTGAAGAACCTGCTGTAATCATCATAAATATGACTTTCCTGTCATCAAGCTTTTGAAAAAGTTCTTCAATTTCATAAGCTACTTCAACACCTAAAGATTTGATCCTGTCTAATTTCTTAGGACTTCTGTTATATGCTACAGGTTCGTAACCACAATCCTTTATATTTAGTGTTAATGGGTATCCCATTTTTCCTAATCCTATTATTCCAATTTTCATTTTCTATTCCTCCTTTATCCTACATAAAATATTTACCCTAAAAAAATGAAATAATGCATTTTTATGATTCACAGCATTATTTCATCCTTAGATTTCATATATTCTTATTATTTAATCTCCTAGAAGGCATCTATATTAAAGGTTCTTATACTTGCGTTTTATAGTATTACCACATAATTATATAACAAATAATAAAGTTATATACATTAAAAAGTTTAATATATATAAAATTTTACATCAATATAATTAGGTTTATTATTTGACTTTTAGGGTATAAATATAACATATTACCTAAAAAATATAATTTAGAAATAATAAATGATAAAAAACAAGTAATTTAGCGGTTAAATTTAATTTTTTTAAATAAGAACTATTAATTAGCCTAAAATCATATGATATTATAATTAAGCTTTTTCAGATGAACTTATCAATTAGGAGGTTGTTTCGATGAAATTAACAGGAAAAGTAGTTATAGCACAATCAGGAGGACCTACAGCAGTTATTAATCAAAGTTTAGTAGGAGCTGTACTGGAATCCAGAAAATTTCCTCAAATAACAAAGGTTTACGGCGCATTAAATGGGGTTGAAGGAATAGTTAATGAAAACTTTATGGATTTAACTCAAGAAACTACTAATAATTTAGAACAAGTTGGAATTACTCCATCATCAGCCCTTTTATCTACTAGGGTTAAGCCGGATGAAAAATACTGTAAAGAAATATTTAAGGTTTTAAATGCCCATGATGTGAGGTACTTCTTTTATATAGGTGGAAATGATTCTTCTGATACAGTAAGAATAGTAAATGAAAATGCAAATAAAGCTGGTTATGAACTTAGAGCCATTCATATACCTAAAACAATAGATAACGATCTTGTTCTAAATGATCATACACCGGGATATGGTTCAGCTGCAAGGTATGTGGCCGAAACTTTTATGGGATTAAACTTAGACAATAGGTCGCTGCCTGGAGTACATATTGGGGTAGTAATGGGAAGGCATTCAGGTTTTTTAACAGCTGCTTCATCATTAGCTCAAAAATATCCAGATGATGGACCTCATTTAATATATTTGCCGGAAAGAGTTTTTAAAGTTGATGAATTTTTAAGGGATGTTAAGAAAACTTACGATAAATTAGGTAGATGTCTTATAGCAGTATCTGAAGGTATAAAAGATGAAGATGGACAATTGATAGCTACTTCACTGACAGAAACTATAGAAAAAGATTCTCACGGGAATGTATTACTTTCAGGAAGTAGTTCTTTAGCAGATATGTTATCGGATTTAATAAAAAATAGACTTAATATATCTAGGGTTAGGGCTGATACCCTAGGTTATCCTCAAAGAAGTTCTATTTCTAGTATTTCTGATGTTGATCAAAGAGAAGCAAGGGAAGTAGGAGAAAAAGCAGCTCAATTTGCTATATGGAATAAAATTGACGGCTCTATAACAATTCAAAGAACTGGCTTTTATTCAGTGGATTATCAGTTAGTAGATTTAAAAAAAATTGCTGGTAAAACTAAAGTCATGCCGTGTGAATTCATAAATGATGTAGGAAATGGTATAACTGATGAATTTAAGTTTTATCTTAGACCTTTAGTAGGATCTAACCTAGGTGTAGTACATAGGTTGAGAGCTCCCTTGGTGAAAAAAATATTAAATAGATAATTTTATCATGAAGTATTTATAATAATTATAAAATACTTATTTTATTTCACTATTAAAAAATCTCCAGAATATTAATTCTGGAGATTTAATTTATTTGATAAAAGTTCCTTCGTCTAGTTCTTTAAAAGCAGTACTTAATTCTTCTTGAGTGTTCATTACAATAACTAAACAATATTATATTAATAATACCTTTGGGTAGGAATATAACATATATAAGTTTACTATTTATATATAAAGTATTATAATAAAAAAAAGGATGATGACTATGAAAAAGAAAATACTATTTAGACTTTTTCTTGTGATATTCATTTTATCAGTAGGATTACTTATAAATACTTATTATAAATCATACAAAGCTGATAAGCTATACAGTGAAGCAAGGGAAATGTACTATAAAAATATAGAAAATGTATTAGATGAAAAAATAAGTTCTGAAGAAGAAAAGGACATTGAGAATTCTGAAGAAACTGATTCTTTAGAAGAATTAGTAGAAGAACAAGTTGAAGAAGAAGGAATTGAAAATTCTTCTGAAGAACCTAGTGAAGAGAATTCTCAGGAAGAGGCTTTACAGGAACCTCAAGAGGAAGAAAATCAGATAAGTCAGGAAGATATAGACTTCGAAGAAAATGTTATTGGTTGGATAAAGTTAGATGGAACGAATATTGACTACCCTGTTGTTCAGACTGACAACAATGATTTTTATTTAAATCATAATTATAAAGGTGAAAAAGATTCCTATGGTTCAATATACATGGACTTTAGAAATGTAAGTGTTGAAAGAGATGATAATATAATTATATATGGACACAAAATAAGAGATGGGTCTATGTTTTCAGATTTAGCTAACTATACAAATGAAGGAATATACAAAGAGTATTTTGAAAATAATGATACCATAACTTTGGATCACAACGGGGAAAGGACAACTTGGGAAATATATTCTGCATATGTTGTTAATTTAGATAGTGAAGATTATTACTTATATACAATATTTAAAGACAGGGAAAAATATAAAAGTTTTATAGAAGAATCAAAAGAAAGATCTTTAATCAAAAAAAATATAGAAATAACTGAAGATGATACAGTAATATCTTTAGTAACATGTAATTTTTGGTATGATAATGCCAGAGTAATAATACATGGAAAGTTAATAGAATAAAAAATCCAGCAATTAGCTGGATTTTTTATTCTATATTCTCTACATTAAAATATTCATAAGGTTGAATAGAATTATTTAAATCATAACTACCATAGGTCCCCATAGCTTCAGCATTATATGTAAATTTAATACTTTCGACTTCCCTAATACTTGTAAGAGAATAAAGAAAACTATCTATTAACATATTTTGTAGATTATTATTACTCGAGTTTAAATCCACAATGTTTTTATCAAAATCCAGTGTTAATTGATTTCCTTCTAGTGATATTCTGTTTATTGTTATATTTTCTAATAATTGAAAATAACCGTTGCTGTTATCCTTAATGAAAGAATAAATCCTTTCAACCTTTTCTTCTAAAGGGACACCTTCATCTAGCAAAATACTTTTTTCACTCAAGTAAAATCTTTCTCCAACTAGTACAGGGATATATACATTAATATCATTAGGGTAAGGAATTGAAGTTCTAATGTTTATTCCATTAAACCACGTATCCTGAACTAAATTATCAAAAGTAAATCTTATTCTTGATGAATTTGGCATTTGTGAAAAAGTTTTAACAAAAGAATAAAATGCATTCTCGCTGTACTCACCTTTATAAATTTCAGAGTCTCTTGGTATATCAATATATATTACCCCATCTCTTAAAATTATATAATTTACGGTTTCTATTGGAGAAGTTAGATTATTATCTAAAGGACCTTTTAACAATTCTTCTTCAATTACATTATGCAGCAAATCTGATGAATCAACAAATCTGTAAACTGGAACTAAATCATAGTTATGTGTTTGGAAATATAATTTAATAGGAGTAAGACCATTAGATTCATTTGTTCCAAGGTGATAATTACCTTTTAATTGATAATCTACTGTCACTTCTAATTTATCAGATAAATTATTTTCTCCTGATGCAGTAAAAATAAACTCATAGTCACCATAAGATAAATCTAAACTCTCGTGAGAAATATCAATAATTATATTTAAAGGTTTACCGTCAACAAGGGTTGTCTTACTAAATGCATATTCAACATTTTCAACATTAATCCTATTCCCATTATCAAAAACTTCCAATTCAATCATATTATTTGGATTAAAATAAATTTCTTTTTCAGAATTAGTTTCCAAAACTAAATTTATTTTTGAAGGATCATTTAAATCATTACCATCCTTAGATTTCAAAGAAATATAAATATTTTCATCAATTTCTTCAATGTTAATGACACTGCTAAAATCCATTGGGGATAAAAAAATCGGCAAAGTTGATGCACAAAAAACTATTATTCCAATTATAATTAGATTTTTTAGTACTTTCATAATACACTCCTATACTTACTGATAATTATTATATAATAAAAACACCTAAATTAAAACACAGAACCAGCAAATTAATGATATAATAAAATATAAAATCAAGAAGGATGTGTAGTAATGGCAAAACCTGTAAAAAAAGGAGAAATAACAGAAATAGAAATTATAGATTTAAACTTTAGAGGACAAGGAGTAGGTAAAGTTGATAATTATGTAATTTTTGTAAATAATACTCTTCTGGGTGATAAAGTAAAAATAAAGATTTCAAAAGCAATTTCCAAATATGCAGTAGGAAATGTTGTAGAGTATTTAGAAAGATCTAAAAAATTTGAAGAACCCGACTGTCCATATTTTTACAAATGTGGAGGCTGCCAAATCATGCATATGAAATATGAAGAACAGTTAAACTACAAAAGGGAAATATTGATAAATGAACTAAACAGAAATAACTTAGAGAATATAAAAAATATTAAAATTAAAAATACCATAGGAATGGAAAAACCTTACAGGTATAGAAATAAAGGGGCATTTCCACTAAACATAAGGAATGGGAAACTCCTAATAGGTCCTTACGAAAAAGGAAGTCACAATATTGTGGATATTGATGATTGTTTAATACAAAATCAGTGGACAAAAGAGATAATAGGTTCAATAAGGGACTTCATAATTAAAAACAACATATCTGTATACAATGAAAGAAACCACAAAGGTTCAATAAGACATATATTAATGAGGAACAACCAAGATGGTGAGCTTATGCTGGTAATAGTAAGTAAAAATAATATTAAAAATAAACTCAATAAATTTACTGAAAAAGTAATTGACAAGATACCAAACATTAAATCTATATTTTTAAATATAAACGATGAAAAAACTAATCGAATATTAGGAAGTAAAAATATCTTGTTGTATGGGGATGAATATATTAAAGATAATATTTTTAATCTTAAATTCAAAGTATTTTCCCATACATTTTTTCAGGTAAATCACACTCAGACGGATAAACTGTACAATAAGGCATTGGACTATGCAGATATAAAAGATACTGAAATAGTTTATGATTTATACTGTGGAGTTGGAACTATATCTCTTTTAGCAGCTCAGAAAGCTAAAGAAGTCCATGGTATAGAAATAGTGAAAGAATCTATTAAAAGTGCTGAAGAAAATAAAGAAGAAAACAATATAGAAAATGTAGAATTTCATCTAGGCAGTGTTGAAGATTTATTTCCAAAGCTCTACAAAAAAGGGATAAAAGCAGATGTAGTTATTTTAGACCCTCCAAGAAAAGGCTGTGAAGAATCTGTACTAAATACTATAAAAGAAATGAATCCTAAAAAAATAGTTTATGTATCCTGTAATCCATCAACATTAGCTAGAGACTTGAGAATTCTACAAGAAGGGGGATATAATATAAATGAAATACAACCAGTGGACATGTTCCCACATAGTGTTCATACAGAGTCGCTAACACTGCTTAAAAAGTAGCATAATGTCATTCAGACGAAGGAAGAATCTTTAATGTAATCCAACCTGAGTTTCAAGAATCCGACTGAAAGGGAGGATGATTGGGAAAAGAAGTCTGGGAGAGACAGTTTGTCTCCTAGAGCGAAAATAGCCAGTAAAATCAAGTGATTCAGTGGATTGCAATTCAAACAGTTTCGTGTATTGCTAGCATTAGGAAACAGAAGGCAGCAATATATGTTCCTTCAGGGAAAATTGTTATTCCAACATTTGATGAAGAAAATATTTTTGTATGCCATGGGGTTAAATCTTCTAAAATACATTTATATAATGCGCACAAATAAATAAAAAACAAATCTCTACTGATACCGTTATCGGAATAATCTTGACTTTATTCCGGTAACGGTATACTATGTTAATGAGGTGATTTTTTATGAAATATATGAGTTCTAAAGAAGCAAGTGAGAAATGGAAAATAAGTGATCGTCGAATTCGGTTGCTGTGCAATGAGGGACGTATCGAAGGTGCTATAAAAATTGGACGAAATTGGTCTATACCTAACGATGTTGCTAAACCTGCGGACGCAAGGGAAAAAAGTAAGAAGAACTACATTGGATTGGAATTTGACTTCGGTTATATAGATTCACTTAAAGAAGCTATCGACGAACACAGACCTTTTTCCAAAGGACTTGCCAATTCGCTGCAGGAGAAACTTATTGTTGAATGGACATATAATAGTAATGCCATAGAGGGGAATACTCTGACTTTGTCAGAGACCAAAGTTGTTCTTGAAGGAATTACTATTGGTGGGAAAAGTATGGTAGAACATCTAGAAGCAATTAACCATCGTGAAGCTATCCATTTTGTTGAAGATTTAATCGCTAATAAAGAATCCCTTTCTGAATGGAATATCAAAAATATCCATGCATTGATACTAAAACAAATAGACAAGACAAATGCAGGTAAATACCGGAGCGAAAATGTTGTGATTAGCGGTGCAAAAAATATTCCACCCAAGCATTATGAGATTGTAGATTTAATGCAAAAGCTTATAGCAGAATATCAAAATGAGTGGGGAGAATTTCATGCAATCGAGAGAGCGACATTGTTACATGGAGAGTTTGTGAAAATTCATCCATTCATTGATGGGAATGGAAGGGCTTCTAGGTTACTTCTTAATTTTGAGTTAATGAAAAATGGATACCCTCCAATCATAATAAAGAATGAGGAACGGGCAAGATACTATGATGCTCTTGATCTGGCACATACAACTATGAATTATGAGCCATTCATAAAACTGGTATCGGAACTTGTGATAGAGTCTGAAAAACTATGGTTATCAGTACTGGATTAAAAACTTAAGTATAAAGAATAATGACTCATTACATCAGGTTTGTCTGTAAAAAGAAACTAATCTTATTAATTTTGCAGCTTCAAAATTAGAAATTGACGGATTATTATGTAAGTTTATGCTTAAAGGTAAAAAAAGAGAAAAGCATTTTTTATAAAATAAGATTTTGTGAACTGAAATAGTAATTCAACTTATTTATAATACAAGTATATATATTATAAAATAGTCATTACAACTAAAAAAAGGAGATGTTAAAGATTATATATACATAGATTTTTTTAAGAAGGCTTTAGGGTATTTAAATGTTCTGGTAATTTATGAAGTAGATTTAGGACATAAACCCCCCTCAAATAGGATTTTTCAATGGAGCCTATGTAGAGGTAAAGTATTTTGATGACAATGGGAAATTATGCAAGTAATTAAATAATTAAAATTATAGTAAATGAATTTACTATAAAGCTTTTGGAGAAAACAATATAGGAGGTATAAAATGTTTAAATATGATTTAATTGTTATAGGAATGGGTCCTGCCGGTATGACTGCTGTGGGAATGGGAACAAAGATGGGACTTAAAGTATTAGGTATTGAGAAAAAAGCAATAGGTGGAGAATGCTTAAATGTTGGCTGCATTCCATCAAAGGCGATTTTAAAAGCAGCTCAAATGAATCAAGATTTAGAGAAATTGAAAAATTTTGGTATAAAACTAAATTGTGAAGCTCAAATAGAAAACCCATTAGGAATTGTGAGAGAAAAAGTTGATTCGCAGACTGGCGAGATTTTGCGGGAAAAATTTTCAGATGCTGATCTTTTGTTAGAAAAAGGACCGGCTTCATTTGTGGATTCTCAAACTGTTGAGGTAGATGGTGAGAAATATCAGGGAGATTTAATTTTTATAGCTACTGGAACAGAACCAATGATTCCTCCAATAGATGGGCTTTCTGAAGTACCATATCTTACGAATAAGAATGTATTTGACCTAGAGGAAATTCCGAAAGGATTGACGATTATTGGTGGTGGAGCTATTGGTGTAGAAATAGCTCAAGCTTTTAGTCGCCTTGGTAGTAGTGTAACAATTGTTCAAATGGATGAACAACTGGCACCTTCAGAAGATAGTGAAGCATCAGCATTGCTTGAAAAGACATTCGAAAAAGAAGGAATAGCATATTATAACGGTGAAAAAATTGAATCTGTGAAGAAAAAAACAGACGGTATATATACAGAAACTACAGCAGGTACTTTTGTATCTGAACAAATTTTAGTTGCAACAGGAAGAAAGCCTTCTCTTGATTCTTTAAATCTAGAAGCAGCTGGTATAGATTATGATAAAAAACATATTAAGTCAGATGCATTTAATCGAACAAATATCTCAAATATTTACGCACTTGGCGATATTAACGGGAAATGGCCTTTCACACATTCAGCTATGCACCAGGCAATGTTATCATTAATGCAAGCTTTAGGTAAGAATGAACCAAAATATCTTGAAGGAGATAATTATATTGTGCCGACTGTAATTTTTACTGATCCTGAGATTGCTCAGGTAGGAATGAAAGAAAAGGAAGCAAAGGAAAAAGAATTTAAATATTTTGTTGTGAAAGAAAATTATAAAAACTATGCTCGAGCTGTAATTGACGGAGCACCAGAAGGATTTTTAAAGATTATAACGGATGATAGTGGAAAAATTTATGGGGCGACAATTGTTGGTGAGCGAGCATCAGAACTAATTGCTGAATGGACAATAGCAATGCAGCATAATTTAAAAATGATGGATATTTTGATGACTCAACATGCTTTTCCTACATTTTCTGTACTAAATAAAAATGCAGCAGAAAAATGGATGATGAAGATGGTAACAGAAGGAAAATTAGAAAATATTTTAGGTAATTAAGAAGGTAACCTAATGATTGTAGTTATTGATAAATTTAGAATCAAATAATTATTTAAATAGCCTTTACAAATATCTCGTGGTAGATATAAATGAAAAAGACTTTTCATTTCCCAACAGACGGATGCATAACATGTGAAAACAAACTATGCACAAAAAAGTATCAATATTCTCTAAATTAACCGATGAAGGCATACTTAAAAATAAAAGAGAGCAAACAAATTTTGATAATTGTCTAAAATTAACGGACTTTACTTGTGATTATAACTCCAAAGTCATATAATAATGGGCAGAGGGGATATTTAATTTAAAGTATACTATAGAGATAAACTATAAATTTGAAAAATAAGAAATCAGGCAGAAAAGTGTATATGAAGGTTGCATCACATTATTTATAGAAAAGAGGCAGATTATGAATCCACATAAAAAGAAAATAAATAGAATAACAAAAAAACTAAAGGAGCGAAGTAGTAGTGAACATTTGAGCTTAAAGAAAAAAACTGTTTCTCATGAAGTACCTAAACTTAAAGATAAGAGACATTCTGACGAGAAAATTGATATAAGTGATTTTGATGAAATAATTTCTATAGATGAAGAAAATTTAATTTGTGTTGCTGAACCAGGAGTGACGTTTGAAAAACTTGTGGATGCTACACTTAAGTATAACCTTGTTCCAGCTGTGGTTTCTGAACTCAAGACAATTACTATTGGTGGGGCAGTTGCAGGATGTTCTATCGAATCAATGTCATATAAATTAGGAGGATTTCACGATAACTGTATTGAATATGAAGTAGTAACTGCTAAAGGAGACATACTTATCTGTACTCCAGAAAACGAGAATAAGCTTATATTCCAGATGATGCATGGAACTTTTGGTACATTGGGGATAATAACGCTACTTAAATTTAGGCTTCAGCCTGCGAAACAATTTGTGAAAGTTACATATCATAAGTATGATAATCTTAAAGAATATAAATCTTCTATATGGGAACACTATAAGAAAAAGGATATAGATTTTATTGATGGAATAATACATTCACCTGAAGAATATGTACTCAGTGTAGGTAATTTTGTAGACAAGTCTCCATATACTAATGCTTATAACTGGACTAAGGCATATTATCAAAGCACTGCTGAACGAAAAGAAGATTACTTAAAGACACCAGACTATTTCTTTAGATACAACAAAGGTGTGACAAATGTGTATCCAAAGTCCATCTTATTCAGATTCTTATTTGGAAAAATAATTGATTCTAACAGCATACTAAAATTGGCTAATACATTTAGGAAAATAACTCCAGAATCTTTTGTTCCGATTACAGTAGACACTTTCATTCCATTTTCCAAAATCGATAAATTTATTCATTGGTATGTGACAGAAGTAAATCATTTTCCTTTATGGTGTGTTCCTTATAAGGTAGTTAATAAATACGAATGGATATCGGACGAATTTCTAAAGGATATTGATGATGAGTTATTTCTGGATATAGCAATATATGGAATGCATAGAGAAGACAAGGAATATTATTATAAAAAGATTGAAAATAAGCTTACCGAACTGGGAGCAATTAAGACCCTTATATCAAATAATTATTATTCTGAAGAAGAATTTTGGAAAATTTGGAACAAAGAAAACTATGATATAGTAAAGAAAAAAGTCGACTCCGATAACATATTTAGAGATCTTTACGAAAAGACTTGTAGGGCGTCAAGGGGATTAGATTAATTATTTATTTTAACCGACTTTCCTTGTGATTATAACTATAAAGTCATATAATAATAATTAGATGGGATATTTAATTCGAAGTATGCCTTATTGAATATACACTAGATTTTAAAGAGAGAAATCTAGGCGAAAAATTAATAAAGGAGAGGTGTATAAAATGAATCAAAAACAAGCGGAAATCATGAAAAATGGTAAAGGGTTTATAGCAGCGCTGGATCAAAGTGGTGGAAGTACACCAAAAGCGTTGAGAGGTTATGGTATAAATGAAGATGAGTATGATAATGAAGAAGAAATGTTTAACCTTGTTCACGAGATGAGAACTAGAATTGTAACAAGTCCTGCATTTAAATCTGAGCATATTTTAGCAGCCATACTATTTGAGCAGACAATGGACAGAGAAGTAGAAGGCATATATACAGGAGATTATCTATGGGAGAAAAAGGGTATTTTGCCAATCCTAAAGGTAGATAAAGGTCTTGCTGATTTAGAAAATGGTGTTCAAGTAATGAAACCAATAACTGACTTAGATTCTAAGATAAAAAGAGCTAAGGAAAGAAATATATTCGGTACTAAAATGAGATCTGTAATAAAAGAAGCGAACCCTAAAGGTATTAAAAAAATTGTTGAACAACAGTTTGAATATGGTAAGAAAATAGCTGACAGCGGATTAGCACCTATATTAGAACCAGAAGTAGATATAAAAAGCAAAGATAAAGAAGAGTGTGAAAAGATACTAAAAAAAGAAATTCTTAAAAACTTAGAAAAATTAGACAAAGATCAAGTTGTAATGTTTAAATTATCTCTTCCTGATGAAGATGATTTTTATCAAGAGATTATAAAACATCCACAAGTAATGAGAGTAGTTGCCCTTTCAGGAGGATACAGCAGAGAAGTGGCAGTAGATAAATTAGAAAGAAATCACGACCTTATTGCAAGCTTTTCAAGAGCTCTTTTAGAAGGCCTTGATGTAAGTCAAAATGATGAAGAATTTAATAATATGATGAAAAATTCTATAGAGAAAATATATAAAGCATCGATTAGTTAGAATCATAGGATACAGAAAGGAAGTTTGTAAAATTGATAGATAATAATAAAAAAGAATCTCCTTCCATAGACAAGTGGCTAAAAGAAGCAAAATCTGACATGGAAGCATTAAATGTAGGCATGTATCTTGTACATAATGGAACTGTTAGAAAAACACCTAGGGCACAAGTAAGAAAGGGAATAGACGATGGTTCTGAAGTTGAAAAAATGGAATTTTCATATGATCAAAAAAAGATTGATAAAGCAATAGAAGAAGCAAAAAAACTAGGTGGAGTGTTTTATGTTAAAGTGTGGCTTAATGAAGGATTACTAGATGTTGGTGATGACATTATGTATGTCCTCGTAGGAGGAGATATAAGACCCCATGTAATAGATGCTCTACAGTCACTTGTAGAAAAGATAAAAACAGAATGCGTTATAGAAATAGAGAAAAAAAATAATATAATATAAAAATTTTAAAATTAAAAGAGGGAAATTAGAATTTAATACTTTTAAGTTTCCCTCTTTTTAATTTACTGTTAATTCATTTTAATTATTTTAAATCAAAACGATCTGCATTCATAACCTTATTCCAAGCTGAAATAAAGTCATTTACGAATTTTTCTTCAGCATCTTCAGCACCGTAAAATTCTGCAATTCCTCTTAATTGAGAATTTGAACCTAATATTAAATCTACTCTAGTACCAGTCCACTTAAACTTACCTGTATCTCTTTCTCTTATTTCATATATATTTTCATCATCCTCAGATTTTTTCCATTCATAGTTCATATCTAGAAGATTAATAAAAAAGTCGTTTGTAAGAGTTTCAGGATTATCCGTAAATACTCCATGGGGTGATTGTTTATAGTTAGCATTCAACATACGCAAACCACCAATTAAAACAGTCATTTCAGGAGCTGTAAGTGTTAAAAGCTGCGCTCTATCTATTAATAATTCTTCAGCGGATACAGAGAATTTTTTCTTTGTATAGTTTCTAAATCCGTCTGATGTAGGTTCCAGAACTGAAAAAGATTCAGCATCAGTTTGCTCATCAGTAGAATCTGTGCGGCCAGGTTTAAAAGGAACTTCAACACTATGCCCTGCTTTTTTAGCTGCTTTTTCAATTCCTACACATCCACCTAGTACTATTAAATCTGCTATTGAAACTTTCTTATTTGATTTTAAATTATTAAATTCATTTTGTATTTCTTTATATACATCTAATATACTGACTAGTGTATCAGGTTCGTTAACTTCCCAGTTTTTTTGAGGTTCAAGACGAATACGACCTCCATTTGCCCCACCTCTTTTATCAGAATCTCTATAGGTTGAAGCAGAAGCCCAGGCAGTCTTAACTAGCTGAGGTATAGTTAAGTTAGTTTTAGAAATATTAGATTTTAATTTTTTAATATCTTCTTCGTTAATCATATCGTATTCTGCTTTAGGTATTGGATCTTGCCATATTAAATCTTCTTTGGGTACTTCAGGTCCAAGATATCTTGATTTAGGGCCCATATCACGATGGGTTAATTTAAACCAAGCTCTAGAAAAAGCTCTATGAAAGTCTTCAGGATTTTGCATAAATTTACGAGCAATTGGTTCATATTTTGGGTCATATCTTAGAGATAGGTCCGCAGTAGTCATCATAGGTCTGTGTTTTTTAGTAGGGTCGTGAGCATCTACTACCATATCCTCTTCCTCTACGTCTTTGGCCAACCATTGATTAGCCCCTGCAGGACTTTTTACAAGTTCCCATTCGTATTTGAATAGAGTTTTAAGATATCCCATATCCCATTTTGTAGGATTTGCCTTCCAAGCACCTTCGATTCCACTTCCTATTTGATCTCCGGCTTTACCACTCTTGTATGAACTTATCCATCCAAGTCCTTGATGTTCTATTGGAGCTGATTCGGGTTCAGGACCTACATGATCAGCTGGTCCTGCTCCGTGACACTTACCAAAAGTATGACCACCAGCTACTAGAGCTACAGTTTCTTCATCGTTCATTGCCATTCTTTCAAAGGTATCTCTTACATCTACACCAGATTTAACAGGGTCTGGTTCCCCGTTTGGACCTTCTGGATTAACATATATAAGTCCCATTTGTACAGCTGCAAGCGGGTTTTCAAGATCTCTTTCGCCAGAATACCTATCATCGCCAAGCCATTCATCTTCTGAACCCCAATAAGTGTCCTCTTCTGGTTCCCAAACATCTTCACGTCCTCCAGCAAAACCAAACATTTTAACTCCCATAGATTCTAAGGCACAGTTACCTGCCAGTATTAATAAGTCAGCCCAAGAAATTTTCTTTCCATACTTTTTCTTAATTGGCCATAATAGTCTTCGGGCCTTATCTAAGTTTACATTATCTGGCCAGCTGTTTAGTGGAGCTAATCTTTGAGATCCACTACCGGCTCCACCTCTGCCATCACCCATACGATAGGTTCCCGCACTATGCCACGACATTCTAATAAATAGTGGTCCGTAATGTCCATAATCAGCAGGCCACCAGTTCTTTGAATCTTTCATTAATTCTTTTAAATCTTTTTTGATAGTATCTAAATCTAACTTCTTAAATTCCTTGGCATAATTATAATTTTCGTCTAAAGGGGTGCTTAAATTTGAATGTTGATGAAGGATTTTAAGATTTAGTTGATTAGGCCACCAATCTTTGTTTGTAGTACCACCACCAGAAACTGTCTTTTTAGTATGTCCTGTTACTGGGCATTTTCCTTCTCCCATTAATATTCCTCCTTTATTTTTTTATTTATTTTAAAGATTTCATAATTAAAATCTTTAATTATTTAATTTTACTTTTCATATAAGAATTAAGGTTGAAATTGATTGCTGCTAATTTGAGATAAAAAAGATAAGCAATGATTTAAAAAGACTAGTATAAATACAAATTTTATAGTAATAGTTTATATATTTATAATTTTATGTACATCTTTATTATATACTGATATCAGTGAAAGAACAATAACTTAAAAGCAAGAATTAATAAAATGTATTTAAATTTTATAGAAGAATATTTTGAATATATGTATATTAAGGTGTAAAATAAAAGTATAAATAACTAAATTAAAGAGGTGGAATTATGGAATTAATAAATTATTACAAATTACTTTCTAAAGAATACCCAAATATAGATGCAGTGAGTGAAGAAATAATAAACCTATCAGCCATACTTAAATTACCTAAAGTTACAGAACACTTTGTAACAGATATACATGGTGAGTTTGAAGCTTTTAACCATATCATAAGAAATGCCTCAGGAACGGTTAAGAGGAAAATTGATATAACTTTTGGAGATAAACTTTCAGAAAAAGATAAAAAAGATTTGGCATCTTTAGTATATTATCCTAAAGAAAAACTCAGTTTTTTTAAGAGTAAAGATATAGTGGATAAAGAGTGGTATGAAATTACTATTTACAATCTTATTCTTTTAATAAGAAAGGTGTCTTACAAATATACAAGATCAAAAGTTAGAAAATCATTACCAAAAAGTTTTGATTATATAATTGAAGAATTAATGCAGGAACAAGAAGAGCTTGAAAGCAAACAAAAATATTTTGATAATATAATTAAAACAATTGTTAGTACTCAAAGAGCGGATGAATTTATAGTTGATATTTGTAATACTATTGTGAGACTGGTAGTAGATAGACTTCATATAGTTGGAGATATTTATGATAGAGGTCCAAGTTCAGATCTAATAATGGATGATGTAATAGGACATCATAATGTAGATATACAATGGGGTAATCATGATATTATTTGGATGGGAGCTGCTTCCGGATCTAAAGCGTGTATGGCTAATGTGGTTAGGATAGCTCTAAGATACGGAAACATGAAAATACTACAAGAAGGTTACGGTATAAACTTAATGCCTTTAGCAAGTTTAGCTCTAGAAAAATATACTACAAACTCCTTAGAGTGTTTTCAACCGAAACTCTATGAAAAAAATAATATAAAAGAAAAAGACATACAATTACTTGCTGGAATGCAAAAAGCTGTAGCTATAATACAATTTAAATTAGAAGGACAAATTATTAAAAGAAATCCTGACTTTAAAATGGAAGATAGACTTCTTTTAGATAAGATAAGAGATGATTTTGAAACTGTGGAAATAGGAGGAGAAGAGTATCCCCTCTTAGATAATTATTTTCCGACTTTAGATATTGAAAATCCTTATCTTCTTAGCGAAGAAGAAGAGGAAGTTGTTAATAGTATGTGTCATAGTTTTATGCAATCGGAGAGATTACAAAAACATGCAAAGACTTTATTTTCAAAGGGAAGTATATATTTAAAATGCAACGATAATTTACTTTATCATGCTTGTATACCAATGAATGGGGAAAAAGAATTTCAAAATTTTATATTTGAGGGAAAAGAGTATTCGGGAAAAGAGTTGTGTGATTTTTTTGATTTAAGATTAAGAGAAGGATTTTTTAATAAAGATGAAAGAAACAAGAAAAAAAACTTAGATTTAATTTGGTATAATTGGTGCGGGCCGATATCACCATTATTTGGCAAAGACAAAATGACAACTTTTGAAAGATATTTTATTGAAGATAAAAAAACCCACAAGGAAGATTATAATGATTATTTTAGATTTAGAGATGAAGTTAGTATCAGCAATAAAATCCTAAAAGAATTTGGTATTATTGAAGATAAAGGTAAGATAATAACTGGGCATATCCCAGTTAAAGCTAAAAGAGGAGAAAGTCCTGTGAAAGCTGAAGGAAAACTTTTTGTAATTGATGGTGGTTTTTCTTATCCATATCAAAAGGTAACTGGAATAGCGGGCTACACTTTAATTTATAATTCTCAAGCTATAATTTTAGTATCTCATGAGCCTTTTGAAACTCATGAAGCTACTATAAATGAAAATGTAGATATGATTCCAAAAGAAGTATATGTACATGAAGTACCAAAAAGAGTTTTAGTGGAAGATACAGATGACGGTAAAGATATAAAGGCTACAATAGAAATCCTAAAAGAGCTTTTAAATGCATACAGAAAAGGACTAATTGATCAAAAATAAACAGGAGATAAACTTGGATTGATTTATCTAAGGAGGAAATGTGAAAAAAAAGAAAAAACCTAAAACAATAAAAGTCCTACTTAGACTAGTTAGATACGGAAAAGATAAATGGATAACTGCTTTGTTTACAGCCTTTGCTGTTATTATTTCAACTGTTTTAGGATTAATACCACCTATCTTAATTAGATACGGTATCGATAAATATATAACTAGTAATATTTTTGAACCTTTGATTAAAGTTGGCTTGGCAATGTTAGGTGCTACTTTATTACAGGGAATATTTGACTATATAAAAAGATATTCTGCAGAACACCTATCTCAAAGTATTATTCATAATATAAGATCTAAATTATATACTCATCTAAATGAACTTTCTTTTTCTTTTTTTGATTATTCAAAAATTGGAGATATAATGTCTAGAGTTACTTCTGATGCAGATACTCTAAAAGGATTTTTATCTAATGCAATTGTATTCATTTTTAGTAATATTTTGACTATTATTGGAATTTTGGTAGTCATGATAGGCTGGAATATAAAACTTGCTATTTTGTATTTACTTATGATTCCATTTATGATTTTAGGAATGGTTATGTACTCCACTAGAGTAAGACCTATGTTTAAGAAAGTTAGAAAAAAGTTAGCTAAATTAACGGAAATTGTTCAAGAAGATATATTAGGAATAGAAGTCGTAAAACTTTTTGGAAGAGAAAAATTAGAGCAAAAAGAATTTAAAAAGGTTAATAATCAGTATGCTAATCTAAATATTAAAGCATCGAAGGTTTCTGCTTTTTGGATGCCCTATGTAAACTTTTTTATGGGAGCAGGAACTGCTGCAATTATTTGGTATGGTGGCAGGTTG